>NZ_JBHVEU010000039.1:0-31527 GCF_042802075.1 Kitasatospora sp. NPDC057518 | reverse complement strand
GTCGCACCCCGTGAGGTGCGACCCGGGCCGGGCAGTCGACGGTCAGGCGCCGGCGGAGGCCAGGCGGGCGTGGCGGCGGGCGGTCGCCTCGGCCGGGTCCAGGACCGGCACGGCGGCCAACAGGCCCTTGGTGTAGGCGTGCTGGGGGGAGTCGTACACCGTGTCGGCGTCGCCCTGTTCCACGATCCGCCCGGCCCGCATCACCGCGACCCGGTCGCTCACCTGCCGGACCACGGCGAGGTCGTGGGCGATGAAGACCAGCGCGAGGCCGAGGTCGCGCTGCAACTCGCCCAGCAGCTCGACCACCTGGGCCTGGGTGGTGACGTCCAGCGCGGAGACCGGTTCGTCGCAGACGATCAGCCGCGGCCGGGGCGCCAGCGCGCGGGCGATGCCGACCCGCTGCCGCTGCCCGCCGGAGAACTCGTGCGGGTAGCGGTGGTACCAGTCGGCGTCGAGCCCCACGCGTTCGAGGAGTTCGCCGACCCGGCTGCGGATGTGGCGCTCGTCGCTCTCCCCGGCGATGCGCAGCGGGTCGGCGATGGACTCGCCGATGCTGCGGCGCGGGTTGAGCGAGGACACCGGGTCCTGGAAGACCATCTGCAACTCCCGCCGGATCGGGCGCAGTTCCTTCTCCCCGAGCGCTCCGATGTCCCGGCCGCGGTAGTGCAGCCGGCCGCCGGTCGGCTCCAGCAGCCGGACGAGCATCCGCCCGAGCGTGGTCTTCCCGGAGCCGGACTCGCCGACCACGCCCAGCGTCTCGCCGGCCCGTACGGTGAGCGAGACGCCGTCCACGGCGGTCACCGGGCCGGTGCGCCGGGTGAGGCCGCCGCGGGTGGCGAACTCCCGGCGCAGGTCGACGGCTTCGAGCAGCACCTCGTCCCCGGCGGGCCCAGCCGGCTTGGCCGACCTGGCCGGCTCGGCGGGCTCGGCCGGACCGGCGGGCGCGTCGACCCGGGGCACCGCCGACAGCAGCGCGCGGGTGTACGGCTCGCGCGGAGCGCCCAGCACCTCGGCGACCGGCCCGTGCTCCACGGCCCGGCCGTCCTTCATCACCAGCACCCGGTCGACGCTCCCGGCGACCACGCCCAGGTCGTGGGTGACCAGGACCAGCCCGGCCCCGGTCTCGGCCCGCAACTCGTGCAGCAGGTCGAGGATCTGGGCCTGGACGGTGACGTCCAGCGCGGTCGTCGGCTCGTCGGCGACCAGCAGCCGCGGCTCGCAGGCCAGGGCCATCGCGATCAGCACCCGCTGGCGCATGCCGCCGCTGAACTCGTGCGGACGCGACCGCGAGCGCCGTGCCGCGTCGGCGATGCCCACGCGGTCGAGCACCTCGACGGCCCGGGCCCGGGCGTCCCGGCGGGAGACGTCCCGGTGCACCCGCACGACCTCGGCGATCTGGTCGCCCACCGCGTAGTACGGGTCGAGGGCGGAGAGCGGGTCCTGGAACACCATGGCGGCCAACCCGCCGCGCAGGCGCCGGAGTTCGTCGCCCTCGGCGGTGACGGCGTCGACGCCGGCGACCCGCACCGAGCCGCCGATCCGGGCGCCGGTGCCGCGGTGCAGGCCGAGCAGCCCGTAGGCGACGGTGCTCTTGCCGGAGCCGGACTCGCCGACGATGCCGAGCGCCTGCCCGGCCTCCAGGGTGAAGCCCACGCCGTCGACGGCGCGGACGTGGCCGTCGCCGACCGGGAAGTCGACGACCAGGTCCCGGACGTCGACCAGGGCCTCGCCCCGGGCTCCGGCGGCCAGGGGTTCGGAGCCCCGGGGCTCGGGGCTCAGGGGCTCCGGGTCCAGGGGCTCCGGGCTCAGGGTTCCGGCGCTCACGTCAGGACCACCCTTCGGTCGGTCACCGCGTAGAGCACGTCCGCGATGACGTTGGCGAGGACCACGAAGAACCCGGTGACGAGGGTGAGGCCGACGACGGTCGGCAGGTCGATCAGGCCGACCGAGGTGACCAGCAGCTTGCCGAGCCCCGGGAGGCCGAAGAGCGACTCGGTCAGCACGGCGGACCCGAACATCGTCCCGAGGTCGATGGCGGTCAGCGCGATCACCGGGGTGAGCGCGCCGCGCAGCGCGTGCCTGGTCACCAGGTGCCGCTCGCTGACGCCGTACGCCCGGAAGGTCCGGATGTGGTCGTCGGCGAGGGTCTCCAGCATGGAGGAGCGGGTCAGCCGGGCGTACTTCGCGGACTCGATGAGCGCGAGCGAGACCCAGGGCAGCAGCAGTCCCCAGAACCACTGCTGCGGGTCCTCGGTGAGGGGCACGTAGCTCGGGAACGGCAGCCACTGGAGCTGGGCGCACAGGACGATGAGCAGCACCAGGCCGATGACGAACACCGGGATGGAGCTGCCGGCCAGCGTCAGCGCGGTCAGCAGCCGCTCGCTGAGCCGGCCCCGGCGCAGCGCGGAGACCAGCCCGGTGCCGACCCCGAGGACCAGCCAGAGCACCATCGCGCCGAGCGCCAGCGAGGCCGTCACCGGGAGCCGGGCGGTGATCATGTCGGTGACCTGCTCGCCGCTGCGGTAGGAGATGCCCAGGCAGGGCGCCTGGCAGTGCAGCAGGCCCGTCCCGGCGCTGAAGTCGCGGCCGGCGACGACGCCCTGGAGGAAGTGGGCGTACTGGAGGTAGACGGGCGCGTCGAGGCCCAGCCGTTCGCGCACCTGGGCGACCTGGGCGGGGCTGCACTTCTCGCCGCAGGCGAGCTGAGCCGGGTCGCCGGGGGCGATGTAGAAGACCGCGTAGACGACCAGGGAGAGGACGAGCAGGACGCCGAGCATGCCGACGGCCTTGCGGAGCAGGAAGCGGGTCATGCGGTGGCCTCCTCGGAGGGGCCCCGGCCCGTGTTCGACGGACCGGTGTTCGACGGAGCGGCACTCGACGGAGCGGCACCCGAGGGGCCGGCGTTCGACGGACCGGAGCCGCCGCGCGCCGTACCGACCCGCAGCCGGGAGGCCGCACGGGGGTCGAGCTCGGTGCGGACGGCGTCGCCGAGCACGGTGAAGGCGAGCACGGTGGTGAACAGCAGCGCGGAGGGGAGCAGCACGTACATCGGGTCCGCGCGGAACCAGGTGGTCGCCCCGGAGAGCATCTGGCCCCACGAGGAGGTCGGCGGCTTGACGCCCACGCCGAGGAAGGACAGCCCGGCCTCGGCGACCACGTTGGACGGCAGCAGCACCGCCGCGTAGGTGATGACCGGCGCGGCCAGGGACGGCAGCAGCTCCCGGCGGGCGATCCGCCACCGGGTGGCGCCGGCGAGCCGGGCCGCGGCCACGTAGTCGAGCTGCCGGAGGCTGAGCGTCTGCGCCCGGACCACCCGTGCGGTGCCGGCCCAGCCCAGCAGCCCGATGACCAGGGTCAGCAGCAGCGGGCGGGGGAATCCGGGGGGCACGACCGCCATCAGCGAGATGGCGAAGACCAGCGTGGGCAGCGCGAGCATCACCTCGGTGGTGTTGCCGATCAGCTGGTCGAGCCACCGGTTGCCGAGGCCCGCGGCGAGGCCGAGCAGGACGCCGATCGCGACCTGGACGAGGGTGGCGCCGACGGCGACGAGCAGCGAGATCCGGGCGCCGTGCACCAGTCGGGCGAACACGTCCCGTCCGGTGCCGGGTTCGACGCCGAGCCAGTGCTCGGCGCTGACGCCGCCGAAGGAGCCGGTGGGCACCCCGCCGGCCGCCGAGTCGAGCAGGTCGTTGTGGTAACTGGTGGGGTCCTGGCCCTCGATCGCGCTGAGCAGCGGTGCCGCCGCGGCGATCAGGACGAGCAGGACGATGACGAGGCCGGCGGTGAGGGCGGCGCGCCGCGCGAGCAGCCGCCGCCACACCTGTGGTCCCCCGGCGGCCGGGGAGGCCGCAGGGGCCTCCCCGGCTCGGGGTTGCTGTGGAGCCATGGTTGTCCGATCGATCCGTCCGGTCCCGTCCGCTACTTGACCGCGACCTGGGAGATGTCGAGGACGCCGGTCCAGTCGCTGATGACGATGTTGCGGACGTCCTTGCCGGACAGCCGCTTGTAGACGGGGTGGAACAGCGGGACGGTGAGGGCCTGGTCGCCGATCCGCTTGTCCAGGGCGCCCCAGCGCTTGGCGGCCTCGGCGTGGTCGGTGATCTTGTTGATCTGGTCGATCTCGTCGTTCACCGAAGGGTCGTCCAGCTGCGCGGAGTTGAAGTTGTAGCCGTCGGTGACGATCTGCCGGCCGTCGAAGATCGGGGCCAGGAACGGGCCGCCGGACGGCCAGTCGGCGCCCCAGCCGGAGAGGAAGAGGCCGGGCTCGGTGCCGACGGTGTGGATCGTCTTGGAGTACCGGGTGGAGTCCAGGGCCTCCAGCTGGACGGTGATCCCGGCGGCCTTCAGACCGTCCTGGACGGCGGCGGCCAGGTCCGGGCCGTAGCCCTTGCCGGTGGCGCTGGAGTGGGTGAGCGTGATGGTCAGGCCGTCCGGGTAACCGGCCTCCTTCAGCAGCTCCCTGGCCTTCGCCGGGTTGCCCGTGGCACCGGCCGGGAACGGGTCGTACGGCGTGTACCCGAAGGTCTCCTGGGCGGGCAGGTAGGTGGTGGCGGCCTCGGCGAGCGAGGAGCCGCCGGCCGCGTTGACGACCGAGGTGCGGTTGATCGCGTAGGCGACGGCCTGCCGGACCTTGGGGTCGTCGAAGGGCTTGACCTTCGGGTTGAACGCCAGGTAGTTGACGTAGCCGAAGTGGCCGGTGCCGACGCGCGCGGCGAGCGACTTGTCGTCCTTCACCTGGGCGAGCTCGGAGGGGCCGAGGTTGGTGTCGGTGGTGACGGCGGCCGCGTCGGCGCCGGTGCCGGCGGAGAGCCGCTGGTTGATCACCGCCGGGTCGAGCCCGGACTGCACGTCGATGGTGTCCGGGTACGCCTTGCGCTGGTCGTCCGTCGCCGCCGACCAGTTGGGGTTGCGCTTGAGGACGAGGTGGGCGCCGTCGTTCTCGTTCTTGACGACCTGGTAGGGGCCGGAGGAGACGGGGTGCTCCTGGTACTTCGTCCCGGTGTCCTTGGCCTTCGGGACGGGGGCGAACTGCGTCTGGGTGGCGAGGTACGGGAAGTCGCCCTCGGGCTTGTTGAGACGGAAGACGATGGTCTTCTCGTCCGGCGTCTCGATGGCGTCCAGACCGCGCGCGTCCTTGTACGGGCCCTGGTAGTCCGCGGCGCCGACCAGCCAGTCCCTCAGGAACGGTGCGCCGCCCGAGAGTTCGGGGGCGAATGACCTTTCGATGCCGTACTTGATATCGGCCGTGGTGATCGGCGAACCGTCCTCGAACGTCAGGCCGTCCTTGAGGTGGTACGTCCACACCGTCGCGCCCTCCGAGGGGGTGCCGGTGTCGGTGGCGAGGTCCGGGACGACCTTGGTGCCGGCCGCGCCGTCGGCCCGGTTGCGGGTGGTGAGGGTGCGGAAGACCAGGGAGGGGACGTTGCCGCCGCCGGAGGTGTAGAGCCGCGCGGGGTCGAACTGGTCCTGCGGGTTCTGGTTGAGGACGGTGAGGGTGCCGCCCTGCTGCGGCGCGGCGTCCTTGCCGGAGCCTCCACCGCCGTCGGCCTTCGGTCCGCACGCCGCCAGCCCGACGACCAGTGCGACGGTGACGGTCGCCGCGGCGAGGCGGCGAGGGGTGAAGGTGGTGGTTCGAGACATCGGAAAGGGGGCCTTTCGCTACCGATGGTGTACGGAGGAAGGCGGGCGACAGTGAGGCCTGGGGAAGTGAGCGGCACCGCGCCCGCAGCAGGGGGCGACGCCCCGACGCGGCGATCACCGCTAAAAGCGTCGGGACAGGGCGGATTCAGCGACAGAGATTGTCGGAAACGCAGTGCGCGGCCACGCCGATCAGCGCCAGCTCGATGGCGGCGCACGTGATCGGGTGACGGTCAGACATGCCGAGAAGAATGTATGACGATAAGGAGGATGTCAAAAAGCCCGACCACCATTCGGACAACACGTGAACACCGCGAACACCGGGGGTACCGGAAGCACCACGAACACCGCGAACACCGGGAATGTCCGCGACGTATCGGTGGGATGACCGATGTGCGCGGGTGGGGGGCGTGGCCGGTTCCCCTTTCGCCGTCGACGCCCCCACCCGGGCCCGCTGCCCTCGGCTCGAGGACGCCGACGGCCCTGCCGCGCCCGCCGTCGCGCCCCGGCCGATCAGATCTCGGAGCGGGCGGTGGCCGTCAGCGGGGCGAAGGTCTGGCGGAGGTCGACGACGGTGGTCGGGCCCTTCACCCAGGCGAGCGGGGCGTGGTGCACCCGCACCCCGGCCGGCTCCTGGAGCAGCGCCTCGCCGGCCGGGTTCCGCGGCCACTCCACCGACCCGGTGGCGGTGCGGGCGGGGACCAGCCAGTAGTCCCCCCGGGTGTAGGCGCCGCCCGGCCGGAAGTACACCTGGACGCCGTCCTCCAGGTCGAGCCAGGCGCCCTCCGCGAGCTGCAGGGCGCCGCCGGCCAGGGGCAGGGCGTCCCGGCCGCGGGCCTCCCGGTGGTCCCAGCGGCGCAGGAAGGGGTGGAGCTCGGCCAGTCGCCCGACCCCGGGGACCGGCTCGGCGGACAGCCGGACCCGGCGGCCCGGCAGGTCGATCTCCTCCACCTGGAGCAGGTTCGCCGCCTCGTCCCGGCTGACGTACGCGCTGTCCGCGACCTCGACCCGGTCGCCCACCGAGAGGCCGAGCTTGTCGTCGTCGCCCAGCGTGTCCAGGGCGACCCAGACGCCCTCGACCGAGGCGACCGGGAGGACGACCGAGCCGTTCTCCCGGGACCACTTGAAGGTGGCGCCGCCCTCCGCCGATCCGCCGTGGTGGACCTCCACCCGGTACAGCTGGTTCTCCGGGCCCCGGTAGCCGGCCTCGGGGTGCGCCAGGCACGGGTCCTCGCTGGCCCGCTCCGGCCGCCGGGCCCGCGCGGCCAGCCAGGAGGAGGGCCGCTCGCGGGGCGCGGCCCAGGCGTCGAAGGCCTCCAGCACCCGGGACGGACCGCCGTCCGGCACGTTCAACTCCGAGGCGGGAAGGGCCAGTACCTGCCAGACGACCTTGGCCCGGGCCGCCGTGTCGGGCATCGCCGCGCCGAGCGCGACCTCGCGGATCTCCGGGTCCTCCACGGCCGTGACACTGCGCTCCCAGACCTTCAGGTAGACCAGGAACGGGAACGCGTCGGGCAGCCGGTCGCCGGGGCGCTCCTGGTCCCGGTAGGCGTCCGGCTGGTCCCAGTACGTCCAGCCGGCGGGCGCCTCCCGGGTCTCGGCGCCCCAGACGCCGTCGTCGGGCACGGCGGTGCCGGGCCCGGGCCGGTCGGCCTCGCACAGGACGCCGTCCACGTAGTACCGGCCGCCGCCGATGGCGAGGTCGTCCAGGTCGTGGTTGCCCGGCAGGTAGCCGATCGCGAACCCGGCCGCGCCGGCGGGCCCGCCGCGCCGGCCGATCAGGTCGGTGGCGAGCGTGCGCAGCTGGTGGCGCTCGATCGCGGCCTGCTCGTTGGCGTCGGCGTCGAGCTGGACCCGGCCCTGCTGGGTCAGCACCGCGGAGTAGTGCCTGCCGGGCCGGAAGGTCAGGCGCGAGAAGTCTGCGTGCACGGGGTCCCTCTCACAGTCAACGGTCTTCAGTCGGTTGGGAGTCGGTCAGGGTCGGTCAGGTGGCGAAGAAGAGGCCGGCGTCGGTGCCGGCCGGGGTGTACTCGGCCAGCCGCGCCCGCAGGTTGTCCTCGCGCTGGGGCTGGAACAGGTCGTGGAAGGCGCCGAGTTCGGAGCGGTCCTCGGCGCCGCGGGTGATCTCCGGCGCGCAACCGGCGGCCGGCCGGCCGTAGCCGGGCGTGCCGTACCGGAGGCTGGTGAAGAGCGGGCGCACCCGCTGCGCCTCGGTCTCGCGCAGCCGCTCGGCCCGCGCCGGGTCCAGCTCGCCGCGCTCGACCAGCTCGGTCACCGCCGAGCGCACCCGGTCGGGCTGGCACTCGTAGCGGCGGGGGGTGCGCGAGCCCGGGGGCACGTAGCAGAACCGCAGGCAGCCGAGCGAGCGTCGGGCCACCCGCATCCGGCCGGTGAAGACGCTGTCCTCGGCGATCCGCACCGCGTGGGTGTGCACCTCGCCGACCACCGTGGAGCGGTGCGCGTGCAACACCGCGTAGGCGTGCTCGCAGTCGGGCCCGGAGAGCGCCGGGCGGTCCGGCCCGGTGGCGTCCAGGATGCTGTCGGCCAGGTGGATCTCCAGCGGGTCGTCGTCCACCTCGTCGCCGACGACCTGGATCGTGCCCAGGATGCTGCGCTCGATCCGCACGCAGGCCGTGGTGTGGTCCAGCACCAGGCTGGGCTCCTGCGGCGCGTGCGGTTCGCAGTGCGGCTCCAGGGACCAGCCCGGCACCAGGGTGCAGTGCCGCAGGGTGACGGAGGCGAGCGGCCCGGTGACGTTGACCCCGCGACCGGTGACCAGCAGGCCGTCCAGGACGAGCCGCCCGCCCGCGCAGGTGCCCCGGACGTTGAGCGCGTCCGGCCGGTTGCTGTACCAGTCGAGCAGCCGGATCACCGGCCGGGTGCCCTCGGCGGCGCGCAGTTCGAGCCGGTCGTCGGCCTCCAGGTCGAAGTCCAACTGCTCCTGGTAGGCGCCGCTGTGGGTGATCTCGATGACGGCGGAGCCGCCCGCGGTGCCGTCCCGCTGGTCGGCGCGCCACTGCTCGTACGCGTCGTTGATCCGCTCGAACGGCCGGCCGGGGCCGACCTGGTAGAGCGTCCGGTGCCGGGACTCCGGGCGGTCGCGCGGGTACTCGCCGCCGCCGGTGTCGTCGCCGAACGCGTAGTGGTAGTCGACCCAGACGCCGCGGCGCGGGGCGGAGCGGGCGCCGAAGGCGATCCGGCCGAGCAGCGGGTCGACGGCGACCTGGCCGCGCTTGGGCCGGTACGTCCAGTCGGTCAGGTCGGCCACCACGATCTCGGCGGGCGGGACGGGCTCCTGGGAGCCGTCGCGCCAGATGGCGAAGCTCTTGCCGGGCCCGTAGTAGTCGGCCGTGCGCTCGGCCAGCTGCCGGCGCCGGATCGGGGCCGGCACGGTGTCGGCCGTCGCGGGGTGCGCGCCGGCCGGCCCCGGCTCGGGCCGGGTGACCAGCGGGGCGTCGTTGCCGAGGACGGAGAAGGTGAAGAGGTTCCTGGCCCGGTCGACGCAGTAGGCCGGCGCCCGGGTCACCGGGTACGGCTTCAGCCGCCACACGTACAGGGCGACGCCGGCCGGGGTGTAGCCGCCCTGGCGGCGCGGGGAGGCGGCCCGGCGGACGTCGACGGTGTGCGCCTGGCCGTCGAAGGGCCCGCCGAGCAGGTCCAGCGCCGCGCCGCGCCGGACGTCGACCAGCCGGCCCCGGCCCAGCCGCTGCCGGTCGGCCGGCTCCTCGTCCGGGCGCAGCAGCCGCACCGGCTGGGTGCCGGCGAGCAGCCGGGACAGTTCCACGGCGCGGGCCGGCCAGTCGGCGACCGAGGCGGACAGCTCCTCCAGCAGGGCGAGGGTGCCCTTGCGGCGGCGGTTGGCGACCGTGTTCGCGACGTCCTGGCGGGGCGCCAGCCGGGCGGCGAGCCGGTCGCGGGCCGCGATCCGCTCGGCGGAGGCCTCGCCGTGCAGGCCGGTGGCGAGCACCTCCTCGTAGCCGGGCAGGATCCGGTAGCCGACCAGGTCGCCGAGGTAGGCGACGGCCCAGTCGGCGGCGGTCTCCACGAACCAGTCCTGGTAGCCCTGGTCGACGCCGCCGCGGACGACGTCCACCTGTTCGGCGATGACGGCCAGCAGGGCGCGCAGCGGCTCGCCCGCGTCGGCGTCCCGCAGCCGGTGCCACTGGGGCAGCAGCTCCAGCAGCCCGTCCGGGTCCCTGGTCATGCCCACCTCCGATGGATGCGCTGGTTCATCCGCGGATCTCCTTGAGGATCAACGTGTCGGGCAGGTCCGGTGCCAGTACGGCGAGTTGGGCCGGTCGGATGCCGCGGAACACCGTCACCACGCGGCCGGCCGGCAGCGGGCGGGTGTCGGTGACGGCCGGGTTGAGGCGCAGCAGTTCCGCGAGCGGGACGCCGTTGCGGGCGGCGATGTCGGTGAGCGTCTCGCCGGCGGCGTCCCGCACCCGGTAGCGCTGCTCCTCGTAGCGGGCGAGCCGGGCCGGGACCGTCGGCTGCGGCCGCGCGAGTTGGGCGGCGAGGTTCTCCAGGCCGTCCGGGGTGAGGCTGCCGGGCACGCCGGTGAAGGCGTCGACGTCCACCCGGTCCACGCCGGGGACGGCCTGGGCGGCGGCGAGCACCTCGGACAGGTGGGCGGGCTGGCCGAGTTGGCGTCCGGCGTAGCCGAGCCGGTCGAGCAGGGCGCGGCGCACGGCCGGTTCGACGAGGTCCCAGGAGTGGTCCGGGGCGACCTTGACGCCCGCGGCGACGACCAGCAGGACGAGCTCGCGCACGGCGACCCGGACGGGCAGCCGCGGGTCGCCGTAGGCGGTGAGCGAGGACCGCAGGGTGCGGAGCAGGTCGGAGTCGGCGGCGAGCGGGATGTCGTCCACCCCGGCGACCGTGACGTGGACGAGTTCGCGCCGGCCGTCCGAGAGCCGGGTGGCGCTGGCGCGCCCGATGCCGGCCCGGGCGCGGGTGAAGTCCTCGTAGTCGGGCACCGAGACCAGCCGGTCCAGGGCGGTGACGGCGAGCGGGATGGTGCGCCTGGCCAGGCCCGGTCCGTCCGGTCCGGCGCCGCCGGTGGCGGGCAGCGGGTTGACGACGGCGGAGACGCCGAGCGGGCGGGTGGTGAGCTGGGTGATCCGGCCGGCGCCGACGTTGCCGCTCTCGCCGATGCCGATCCGGTAGCGGGCGCGGACGTTCTCCCGGCCGGTGGCCAGGCGCGAGCCGTGCACGCCGTCGCCGAAGGTGACGGTGGTGCGGCCGTCGGCGGCGGTCGCGGTGACGTAGACCCGTTCGTCCGGGCCGCGTCCGGTGAGGCTGTCGACCTCGTGCCAGAGCACCCCGTCGACCCGGACCTCCAGGGTGCTGCGCGCGCCCCCGGGGGTGTCGGCGGCCAGCCAGGTGAGCGGCGACTGCCAGAGGGTGAAGCGCTGGCCGGGGACGCCCGCGTCGCCGCTGCCGATCGCCTCGTCGCGGGTGGCGCCCTGGGTGGCGCGGACGACGTTGCCGAGGACCTGGACGGTGTCGCGCCGGTAGCGGAAGGCGAGCGGGGCGCTGAGCGTGACGGTGGTGCGGACGGTGTCCCCGGGCAGGAGCGGGTCGACGCCCTGCTCGACGCCGGCGATCATGGCCAGTTCGGTGCCGCGGACGCCGGTGGTGTGCGGGAGGTCGGTCCGCTCGCCGCTGACCGCGATCCACCGGCCGGGGGTCAACCCGTCGTAGAGCCGGGCGAGTTCGATCCGGTCGCCGTGGACGTCCTCGGTGACCGGCTCGTCGGCGAGCCGCAGCGACTCGCCGCGGGCGTAGACGGTGGCGTCCCGCAGGTGCGAGAGCTGGGTGTCCTGGTCGTCCAACCACGGTTGCTGGAGGGAGAGTTCGGTGACCTTTCCGGTGATGCCGAAGTCGGCGCGGGAGACCACGCGCACGTCGGTGACCCGGGTGATGACCTCGGCGAGGTCGCGGCTGCCCGGGATGCCGCCGTCGAGGCCCTTGCGGGGGCGCTGGATCACCACCCAACTGCCGGGCGCGATCTGGTCGTACACGGCGTCGAGGGTGAGCACCGTGCCGGAGACCGGCTGCAGCTTGGTGGTGAGGGCCACCTCGACGGCCGGCGCCGACTGGTCGGTGCCGGCGTAGCGGTGCACCCGGACGTTCAGCTCGCCGGACTCGCCGGTCCGCTCCTGGCCCGGGTCGAGCTGGTAGTCGAGCGCGGGGCCGGGCCCGCCCTCGACCTTCACGTGGACGCGGCCGTCGGCCTGGGGGCGGGACACGAAGACCGTGCGCTCCGGCAGTTCGGCCAGCAGCTGGGCGCTGACGCCGGGCTCCGGGGCGGGCGCGGGTACGGCGGTCCGCAGGGCGGACGGCGGCGGTACGGGCGGTGCCGTCGGCTCGGTGGTGACGATCTTGACCTGGCCGGGCCCGAACGGGAAGGTGTGGTCCCACGGCAGCGAGAACCCGCTGTGCACCAGGCTGCCCGCCTCGACGTACGTGAAGTCGGCGGTCTTCGGGACGGTGCCGGCGTCGTCGAAGGCGATCCGGACGCTGACCAGCGTGCTGCCGGAGAGCGGCCAGTCCACGTAGCGGTCGATCCGGCCGTCGGTGCCGTAGACGGGCTTGAGCGGCGCGGTGGCGCCGAACGGGGTGGCGACCACCCGCATCGCCTGGATCTCGTGCACGGCCAGCGGCGCCGTCAGGTCGACCTGCCGCCAGGCGGGGTAGAGGCCGTCGCGCAGCCGGGGGTCGAGCGCGGACAGCAGCTGCGCGCCGAGGTCCGAGCCGGGCGCGAACAGGCGCTGCGGGTCGCGGGCGAGGTCCCGCGCGCTGAGCGGGGGCCGGGCGGGGGCGGTGCGCAGCGCGGCCAGCAGCGAGCCGAGTCCGCGGACGGCCGGGTCGGCGGTCCCGGGGCCGGGGGGCCCGGGTTTGTCGGGGGCCTGCGGCGGCTCCAGCTGGTGGGCGCGGTCCCGCAGGCCGGTCAGCTCCTCGCCGAGATGCCCGAACCAGTCGGCCACCGGCTGCTGGGCGTGGGCCAGTTCGGCGGCCTCGGCGGCCCGGTCGACCACCGGGGCGAGCCGGTCGGCGAACTCGGCCGGGGTGCCCAGCGGGCCGGACGGCCGGTCGAGGTCGGCGCGCAGTGGGGCGAGCACCTGCTCGTCGAAGTCCCGGACGATCCGGCTGTGCCCGGGCCTCGGGTTCGGGGCGGACTCGGAGACGGTGATCCAGTCGGCGAGTTCGGCGCGCAGGTCCTTGAGGGTGCGCAGGTCCCGGGGCAGCCCGATCACCGTGACGTCGTTGTCGCGGTCGAGCCGCACCTCGGGCACCAGCCGCAGCATCCGGTGGACCGGGTCGGCGGCCTTGTCGGCGCTGAACACGAACAGCAGCCGGTCGCCGGGCCGCAGGTTGTTCGCGGTGCCGGCGGCGAAGAGCTCGGCGCGTCCGCCGGGGTTCAGCTGGCCGGGCGTCAGCTGGTACGGGCGGCGGCGCAGCACGGCCAGTTCGTTCCAGGCCGAGCGGGCGGCGAGGTCCTCGGCGGTCTCGAAGGACTGCGGGTCCTCGCCGGGGCCGGGGACGCTCTGGCTGCGGGCGCCGCGCGGGATCACCACGGTCGGGTCCTCGGCCGCCCTCGGGTCGTGGTCGAGGGAGTAGGCGAGGTAGGTGTCGGCGGCCACGCCGGGCCGGGGCCGGTGCCCGACCAGCCTGCCGAGCAGGGCGAGCGAGTCCTCCTCGGTGGCGGTGCGCAGGTAGCCCTCGTTGGCGATCCGCTCCGAGTAGAAGGTGAGCAGGTCGGCGAGCACGGCCCAGGCGTCCAGCAGCGCGATCGCCGGGTCGTCCGGGGTGCGGACGGTCAGGTCGCGCAGCGCCGGGTAGGCGGGGCCGGACAGCCGGGCGAGCAGGCTGTCGAGGAACTCCCCGTAGCGGCCGACCCGGTAGCCGATGGCGTCCAGTCCGGGCGGGTTGAACACCGGGACCGGGGTCGCGGTGGCGGTGCCCGCGCAGCCGCAGGTGCACTGGCCGCTCATCGGTCACCTCCGAGGACGATCGAGAGCCGGCCGTTCTCCGGCCGGTCGGGGTCGTTGTCGCACGCGGCGATCTCCAGCGCGCCGAGCCGCAGCAGCCCGTCGTCCAGCTCGCCGTCGTCCCGTCCGAACTGCCGCCGCATCCTGGTCACTTCAGCACTGACGACGCCCGGCACGGCGGCCGCCGCGGCCACCAGCCTGGAGACCCGCACCGGTTCGCCGAAGCCCAGCGCGTCCGGGTGGAAGAAGCCGAGCCGGCCGTCCGGTAGGGCGCGGTTGCCCAGAACCCGGCGCAACTCGGCCAGGACGTGGCCGCGTTGGTAGCCGGCGGCGGCGCAGACCCGCAGTTCGAGGTCGATCGGCACCAGCAGGGCGGGCCGGACGACCAGGTCGTGGCCGATCCGGCGGTACGCCTCCAGACCGTGCCCGACCGCCTCCAGCAGGGCCGGGCCGGCCACCGCCTGCCCGAACGGCTCGACGGCGACGTGCACCTCCTGCGCACTGCCCGTCCAGCGGAGCGCGGCCGCGGCCCGCCGGACGCCCGGCAGGGCGGCGGCCAGCTCCGCGTAGTCGGCGGCCGTGACGGCGCGCAGCCGGGTGCGGCCCAGGGCGAGCGGGGCGAGCCGGCGGACCTGGTCGAGCGGTTCGGGCTCGACCCCGCCGGTCGCGGGCAGCGGGTTGCGGACCAGCCGCACCGCGTCCTGCGGCCGGGCGGCGGCGCCGCGTCGGTTCGCCTGGGGCGGCCGTTCCCGGCAGACCACCAGGTGGTTGACGGCCTCCGCGCCCACGTTCCCGGCCGTGCCGTTGCCGATCCGGTACGCGACCTCCAGCGTGCCGCCGGGTACGGGCGGCAGGCCGTGGCGGCCGTCGCCGAAGCGCAGCGCGAGGCGCCCGTCGTCCTCCAGCTCGCCCACGAAGTGCCGGTCCCGGCGGCCGTCGGCGAGCAGGTCCCGGCGCGGCGTCCACTCCTGGCCCGCCGAGGTGGCCCGGACCTCGGGCAGGGCGGCGCGCGGGTCCTGGACGGCGATCCCGGCCGCGGGGCCGGCCAGCGCGGGGGAGTCGGGGTCGAGCCCGGCGGCGTACCGGGCGCCCCAGCTCTGGGCCACCTCCCAGACGGTGGGCCGCCCGAGCACCCCGCCGGAGCGGGCGCGCGCGGTGAGCACCTCCAGGCGGCGCAGCTTGGCGGCGAGCAGGCGGGTGCGGCGGGCCAGCAGCTCGCGCAGCCCGGCGGCGGGCCGCTCCGCGAGCCGCAGCTCCTGCACCACCCGGGCGCCGAACAGCACGGTCAGTTCGGCGAGTTCGGCCCGGGAGAGGTGGTGGCCGTCGCACGCCCGGTGCCACAGCCCCTCCAGTCGCAGCCGGACCCGCTCCGGAACGCCGGCGAGCAGGGCGGCCTGCCCGGCGCAGACGTGCGCCCGGTCCGGGTAGGCGGCCGCCTGGGTGACCGGCGCGTAGCGCAGCAGCGGACGGAAGGGCTGCGGCAGCACCGGGTAGCGGCTCTGGTCGAGCAGGGTCTCCAGCGCCGCCGCCTGGGCGTCGGCCGTGGGCGGCTCCACCACCGCGCCCTCGCCGTCCTCGCCCTCCGCGGTCGCGCCGGGCGCGAGCAGCACGCTCAGCCCGGCCCGCCGCACCGCCGCCTCGCCGAGCAGCGCGTCCAGGGCGCGGACCTGCTCCGGGCCGAGCTGGCGGCCGTCGCGGGCCTGGTCGAGCAGTTCCCGGATCGCCTCCGCCGCCGGGCTGCCCTCGGCGCGGTCCTCGCAGCCGCACCCGCCCGGCCCGCAGGGCGCCGTACGGACCGGCTCCGGCGGCACCGGGAAGGCCTCCGGGGCGCCGCCGCAGAAGCTGAGCGAGCGGCCGTGGTCGACCAGGGCGACGTTGCCGCGGGCGACGCTCACATCGGCGATCGGGCCGCAGTCGCTGCCGCCGTGGGAGGACAGGCAGACCGGGAAGGCGAGCGCGTCCTCCGGCGCCCAGGTGACCTCCAGCACGGGCTGGTCGTACAGCTCGTCGACCAGCGGGGTGACGGAGGTGAGCCGGACGGCCTGGCGGTGCGCGGGGTCGGCGTCGGCGGGCGCGCCGGTGCGCGGGCCGAGGACCTCCTCGATGACCAGCAGGTCGCCGGGGCGCAGCGCCAGGTGGCGGGTACGGAGCTCGGGCTTGTCGGTGCCGGGCCGGTCGCCGGGCGGGGCGGTGTCCTCGCGCGGGGCCGCCCCGGGCCGGTCGTCGTGCGAGGCCGCCCCGGGCCGGTCCTCGCGCGGGCACGGGTCGGTGTCGGGCCGGTCGTCGCGGAGGGTGGCGGAGGTCGCGCCCCGGGGCAGGACGCAGTCCTGGTCGCCCCAGGTCCAGAACCGGATGGTGTTGTGCGCGGGGTGCAGCACCAGGTCCGCCCCGCCGAGCGGCTCGAACACCTCCACCGCGGCGGTGCGGGCGAGCACGTCCAGGTCCTCGTCCGGGATCACCGTGGACAGCTCCGGGCGCTCCTGCGGGCCCAGCCGGCCGACGTCGACGGCGGCGAACCGGAAGGTGCCGGACCGCAGGGTGACGGAGCGGTCCACCGCCAGCGCGACGAACGCCCGGGCGTTGCAGCCGTCGTGCACCGCGTAGTCGACCAGCCGGACGTGCCGGCGCACCGACACCCGGCGGCGGGCCGTGTCGAGGTACGCCTCGGTGGCCACCGCGTCCTGCTGGTAGGAGAGCTGGTCGGCGGTGTAGGCGAGCAGCTCGACCAGGGTGACGCCGAGGTCGGGCAGGTGCCGCTCGGTCCAGCCGGGGACGGTCAGGCTCATCCGGTCCAGCACGAGCCGGCGCAGGCTCTCGTAGTCGCGCGCGGTGTAGTCGATGACCGGGGCCGGCCGGACGGCGGGCGGGCAGCCCTCGTCGGTGCGGCAGTCGTACGGGGACGGGCAGTCGGCGCCGAAGGAGAACCCGGTGTGCGCGTACCGCGGGTCGAAGCCCGGGAACGGGCGGGTGCCCGGCCGGCCGTACGCGTCCGCCAGGACCACGCTCAGCCGGTAGCGGGAGGTGTCGCCCGCCCGGTCGAGGGTGACGAGCATCCGGTCGTCCAGCTCCGGGTCGTCCGCGCGCTCGATGTCGACCGCGAGGGCGCGCAGACCGGTGATCCGGCGGCCGCCGTCGACCCGGATGTTCTCCGGGCCCAGCTCGTCCGGCGCCCGGCCGAGGAAGGTCACCGTCAGCGTGCGCCCGTCGTCGCTCGGCTCGGCGCCGTCCAGGCCCAGCAGCCGCGCCGCGCGCACGTCGGCCCGGCGAAGTTCCGTGCCGCACTGAGAGGTCGGGAATTCCGCCTGGCCGGTCATGCCGCCACCCCGCCCTCGAACACGTCCTGCCGCCGGGTGCCCGTCCGGCGGACGACGTACGCCAGCTCGACCCGCACCACGTTGTCCTCGCTCTCCACGTCGAGCGCGACGACCTCGATCACATCGCCGAGCCACCGCTGCAGCGCCGCCTGGACGGACAGCTGCAAAGTGGCCGCCAGCTCCGGGCTGTTCGGCGCGAAGACCAGGTCGAGCAGCCCGCAGCCGAAGTCCGGGTGCATGACCCGCTCACCGGGGCTGGTGAACAGCAACTGCTCGATCAGGTCGCGCACATGGTCGTCGTACGCCGCCCCGGCGGTGCGCCCTCGGCTGTCGATCCGGAACGGGAAGGCGAGGTCCGTCCGCGCGGGCCCTGGCGTTGGTGCCATCAACTCGGCGCCGCTGACGGACTGTTGGGTGGATCGCGTGGTGCTCATACCCCCTCCGCCCGCTGTTGGACGACGGTGACGACCGGCGGCCCCTGCGGGATCTGCTCGGCGCTCTGGCACAGCCCGGTGGCGGACTGCGGCAGCGCGGGCGAGCCGTTGACCCGGATCCGGGCGGACGGCAGCACCCAGCGGATCGTGACGCAGGGCTGCGGCTTCCCGGCCACGGTGAACGGGCAGCCGGTCACGGTGTACAGGTCGGCCGTGCTGGTGACGGCCTGCCCGGCGACCAGCACCCGGCCCTGGGCGGGCACCGCCGTCGCCTGGGCGCCGTGCGGGCAGATCACCGTCGCATTGACGTGCAGTAGTTTTCCGGACAAGACAATCTCCCCCCGTCAGGTCACGCTCAGGGCGTCCTGGTTGATGGTCACGGTGGCGCCGACCAGCGCGATCGAGGCGCCCTGGCCGTTGCTGATCCGGATGCCCGAGTCGTTGATCACGATCGAGGCCCCGCTCGGGATGCGCAGCGTGATCCCCGTGGTCGGGTCGTCGGACAGCACGATCACCCGCCGCCCCGAGGTCTCCAGCACCATGTTCGGGACGCCCGGCGGCCCCGTCGTCGCCTCCACCGGGACCTCCGAGGCGGAGCCGTACCAGCAGCCCGTCCAGATCGGGTAGCTCTGGTCGCCCTGCTCGAACTCCAGCCACACGCCCGCCCCGACCGGCGGCACGGCGTAGTGCCCCATGCCCGGGCCGGCCACCGGGAAGCACGGCATCGCCCAGGTCGACACGGCGTCGCCCAGGACGTCGGGCACCTGGGCCTGGATGCGGCCGATCCCGAGCGGGTCGGTGTTGGTCACCACCGTTCCCCGGTACTTGCCGAGGTAGCGGGTCGGTTCGGCCATGCTGGCAACTCCTGCTGGTCGGGGCGGCCTTGCGGGACTTCGACGCTCTGCGGTGCTGCGGTGCTTTGGCGGTGCGGTGCTGCGGTGCTGCGGTGCTGCGGTGCTTTGGCGGTTCGGTGGTTCGGTGGTGCGGGACTTCGGTGTTACGGGACGACGGTCGGCTGGAGGGCGATCAGGCCCTCGCGGGCCAGCGTGAAGTTCTGGGTGTACGAGCCGCGCTTGAGGTTGTGGGTGACGCTCTTGACGAAGTACAGGCCGTCGTAGGTGATCCCGGCCCCTCGGACGCCGACCAGTTCGCGCGGCCGCAGCACGTGCCCGTACCGGACGACGTCGAGCTGGCCCGAGCCGGAGACGGCGTCCGCCGACTGCATCGCCTTCGCGATCGTCTCGGCGACGGCCTGCGAGGTGTCCTTCTTGGCGGTGTCGGCGATGACCTTCTTCTTCAGCGCCGGCGCCGGCCTGAGCGCGAGCGGCGGCCGCAGGATGCTGACCTCCGGCACCGGCAGGATCGTCGACACCTTGGTCGCCGGCAGCTGGATGCGCGCCTCCGGCTCCTCGCGGGCGGTGCCGTCGAAGGCGAAGGTGAGCTGGTCGACGTTGGACAGCGCGTCCATGTTCACGTTCAGCGCGTGCTGCGGGACGCCCAGCCGGACCTCCGGCCCCCAGTAGGCGCGGCTCATCCCCGGGACCGGCCCGGGGTCCAGGTAGAACACGTAACCGTTCGCCTTCGCCAGCTCGTTGACGTAGCCGAGGTCGGTGCCCTTCTGGAAGTCGATCCGCCGGGTCGGCATCGGCGTCTGCGGCACCAGCTCCGGGACGACCAGCGGCACCATGCCGTACTGCCCGTACTTGCCGATGATCGCGGCGACCCGGGCCGCCGGGGACATCGCGGGGAAGGGCACGCCGGCCTGCTCCTCCAGGTCCATCAGCACCGTCAGGTCCTCACCGGTGACGGTGAGCGTGGACTGGCCGGGCTGGTTGCTGATCCCGACCTCCTGGCGGATGATCACCCCGTCCATCAGCACGGCCGGCGTCCCCGTGACCACCGCCATCAGCACGACCCTGATCTTCGGGTCGAAGAAACCGCCCGGCAGCAGCGCGGTGTTGATCAGCCCGTTCTTCGACAGGTCGAAGGCCAACTGGAACCCGCTGCGCTGCCCCGACGCCACCGTCACCTGCGCCGACAACAGCGCGTCGGTCACCGGCTGCGGCACCGGCACCGGAATCTGCGGCCCCATCAACAGGCTCAGGTGGATCGACCCGATCGCCCCACCCCCTGTCACCGCCGAGGCGTCAACCACTCCCCACCCCCGGCCCCGCCCCCGGCACCGCGCCGGGCAGCGCGATCGTGATCCGCCGCCCCGGCGTCGCGGTCAACTCCCGTGGATCGAGCACCGGGTTGGCGTCGGCGATCCGCCACCACTGGTCGGCGCTGCCGAGGTAGCGGTAGGCCAGCAGATCGGGACGGTCGCCTGCACTGACGGTGTGCTCGGCGAGCGGGGTCAGCCCCTCCGCACTCGGCAGCAACCGCCGCCGCAGGTACGGGACCTGGCGCCCGTCCGGCTCCGTGTGCAACGCGACCGGGACACCGTGGTACCGGCTGGTCAACGGATACGGCGAAGGCGCCGGCAGCGCGTTCAACGGGTCGACGGTCACTGGAACCCCCCTCCCACCCCGAGCGCGCCCAACCGGCCGTCGGCCGCGGCACCGCCCAGCCGCTCCTTCTGCGCCAGGTGCGCGAGATACAGCTCCGCCCCGCGGTGCCCGGTCGGCAGATCACTGACGGTCAGGACGCGCAGCCCGATCGCGACGGCCGCCCTGATCGGGTTCAGATCGATGTCGAACGCCTCCTCGGTGATGGTCAGTTCGGTCAGCCGCACCGGCAGGATCCGCTTCCCACCCCAGGTGAAGAGGGTCAGCGGCGCCTCGATCGGCGTGACCTCCAAGGTCCCGAGCGAGGCCAACGCCTGGTTCGCCCGCACCTGGTCACTGGTCGGCTGCACCAGCAGCTCGAGCGTCGCCAGCTGCGGATGAATCCCGTTCGGCGCCGGCACGTCCAGCTGGTCGGTCGCGTCCAGCTCCGCCGTGAACTTCCAGCTCTCCACGGCCGGCCCCTTCAACCGCAACGCCTCCGTCCGGTCCCCACTGCCGTCCGCTCCTGCCACCTGCGGCGCCAACGAGCGCTCCAGACTGTCCGGATTGAACTGCAGCACCACGACCCGCTGCGGAGTGCCGCGCAGCGGATCGACGACGACCAGCCCGGCCCTGATCGGCTTCGGCGCGTCCGTGTACCCGGTCATGTCAACCCCGCGCCCGCGTAGGCTTCGAGGGTCGCCCGCGCAGTGTCCCTGACCTCCGGGTCGGCGTCGCTGCTGGCCAGTTCGGAGAGACGCGGCACAAAAGCGCTGAGCGCATAGGTGGCGGCCGCGAGGACGCCGGCATCGCGGATTTCGGGATCCGAACTCCCCAGGGATTTGAGCACCCGTGCAACGAAGTCGTCATCCGGGGACGGCGGGGCGCCCAGGGCGAGCCGGAGGACGGCATGCGGACCTTCCTCCGAGCCACTCGCGAGGTCGTAGAACCTGATCAGATCCTCGTAGCTCCACGGCCGCAGGGATTCCTCGCACGACTCGATCGCCGCCATGACGTCGTCCTCGTCGTCCCCGAGAACCTGGACGTAGCGGCAGTGGGAGGTTCCGTCCTCGCCCTGCACCAGTTTCAAGTCGTCCCCGATCGGCCACTCCACCTCCCGCCTCCCGCCGAAGAACTCCCGTACGACCCTGGTGTCCTCGGAGCCACCCAGGGCCCGGATCACTTCCTCGACATCCTCAGGGTTCTGGCCTTCCCTGAGGACCATTCGACGGCTCCTCAACTCCATTGCTGCCACCTTTCCTTACCGGTGCTCCAGGACAGCGTCACTCTATCCATCCCCACCGCCTGAGCAGCGTGTCCACTGCACGGTTCACGGCTTTTGCCGTGTTGGCCTTACCGGTGCCGCGCGTCAGGATCTCCTCGTCCTCCAGCGTCCGCTCGATGGAATCGATCAACTTGTGGAGCATGCCCCCCGGAGTCTCCAGGTGGCTGGGGAGGTCCTCCTTGGAAATGCCCTTCAACTTCGGCCACTTCGCGGCACTCTCGTAGTCCTTCTTGGAGAGCTCGAAGAGCTTGCGATCCTGGTGGAATCCTTCGTTCCTGGCCTTCGCTATCCTGGCGAGCTTCCCCTTTTCGTCGGTGATGCCGTTCACCTCCTTCATCAGGAAGGAGAGTGAGTTGGAGACCGCGACCGACTTGTCGGCCACCATCGGTCCAGTCTTCGATATCCTGGAGAGCTCCTGCTCCGGGTCGACATGCGGGAGCGTCATGCGGTTGAGCTCGCCCATGGAGCTGACCAGGGCACCCGGGCGGCGCTGCCCCTCCGCCACCACGCGGACGAAAACGTAGAGGGCGCCGATGCCAATGAACTTCGACCGGTAGTTCGCAGGGAGATCTTTGTAGTTACCTTCGAGCAGTGATTTGAACATCTGCTTGAAGCGCTCGTTCCCCAACTTTGTGCGGAGCTCCTTCAGCTGGACGAAAAGGTCGTCGTACTTACCTTCGCCCTGGGCGATCTTTCCGGTGTCCCGGTCGCGACGGTCCCACCTCCCGCCTGGATCGCCCGGTCTGTTGACGATCTGCATCTCGGCGACCTCGTCGAGAATCAATGCCTGGGGAGACTTCTTCTCGCTCTTCCTCAATTGGGTCTCGGCCAGGACGTCGACCGGCTCCGCGCCGTTTCTGGCGATCATGGTGCGCTTCGCTTTCTCGCCCTCGCGCGGCGAAGCCCGTTCGGGTTCGAAGTTGACGGCCTGATCGCCCGGTGCCTTCCGGGAGTTGTTCGCGGCTCGGTCGGCGAGGACCTCTTGGACCCGACGTTCGACATGGGAGAGGATCTCGATGCGGCGTAGCAACTCGGCATCGGTGACATCCGCGGTCGGATTGAGCAGGGCCCGAAGGAGCCGCGCTTGCCCTGTGGTGTCGATGTCGAGCCGGGTCAATCGGTACCACAGGCGCATGGCCCCGAGCACACCGCCCAGTACCCGCGTCGGGATGCCCCGACCGAGCAGGCTCTGGATCCGTGGCCGGATGCGGGCGACGATCAGGTCCAGGCGCTGCTGCTTCGCCTCGGGCGAGTTCTCGTGGGCGCGGCGTTGGGCGCGTTGCTGCTGGCGCTTCTGGTGCCAGGTGCGGAGGCGGTCGCGTTGCTTGCGGTAGGCGTCGCGGATCCTGTGGGCGCCGTTGGTGAGGGCGCGGCCCAGCTTGCTGTTGAGGACCTTGCGGCCGAGGGTGCGGGCGGCCGTCCGTACCCGGTTGAGGGCGGCCTTGACGGTCTGGCGGGAGGAGTTGAGGGCGCGGCCGACGGGGGAGGTGGGGCGGCGCGGGGTGGTGGGCTTGGGGCGGGTGGCGGCCGGGCGGTGCTGGGCGGGGCGCTCCGCGTGCTGCACGGTGTGCCGGGCGGGGCCGGTGCGGGCAGGGCGGGCGGGCCGGGCGGGACGGCCGGGGGCGGGCCGGCGCCGCAGGGACTGGGTGGCCCGGCGCAGGCTCGCGCGGGCCTTGTTGACGGCCCGGCCCGCCGCCTTGCGGGCACCGCGACCCGCCCTGGCCAGGCCCTTGAGGATCCGCTGGGCGATCCCCTTGAGCTTGGTGCCGACCGCCTTGCCGGCTCCCTTGAGCTTGCTGAGCAGGAAGTTGGAGATGAAGTCGAGCAGCGCGACCACGCCCGCCGCGACGGCGTCGGCGAAGAGGCAGGCGGCCGATCCGGATTTGACGGCCTTGAGGAAGGCGACGAACTTCCCGATCGCCGCGATGATCTTGCTGATGGTGTTCCAGGCCGCCATCAGCCCCTGGATGATCGTCATGATCGCACCGGCCGCCGGCACGATCATCGAGACCAGCTTCTCGACGACGATCGACACGATCATCCCGGGCAGCGCCGCGACGATCGCCTGCCAGGCCATCCGGCCGATCTGGGCCATCGAGATGCAGCCCTTGACCAGGACGTTGACGATCGTGGACGTCAGCCCGACGACCGACTCGACCTTCTCGTTGAACCAGGTCCGCACCGCGCTCTTGATCGCGCCCCACAGGTAGTGCTGGATGCCGTCGACCGCGGCGGTGCCGAGCTTCTTCAGCCAGCCGCCCGGGTCGGGGGCGATGTCGCCGATCAGGGCCGCGAACTCGCCGAAGACGGCGATCGCCTTCTGGACGAAGTCGATCGCGTCCATGACGGCCTTGCGGACCGCCTCGATGGCGGCCTTGAGTCCTGCCTCCAGCGCGTCCAGCAGTGCGTTCAGCCCGGCGGCGAGTGCGTCGAGGAGCTTGTTGACGGCGTTCTTGAGCCGGTCCGCCCACTCGTTGACCTTGGCGATGGCCTTGTCGCGCCATTCCTCGATCTTCTTGCGGAACTTGTCCCGCAGTTCGGGGAAGGCCGCCAGCAGGACGTCGCAGATCTTGATGAGCGCGTCCGCGAGCTTGTCGATCAGCTCGACGGCGAACTTCCGCGCCTGGTCGATCGCCCAGTTCGCGAACTTCCGGAAGCCGTCGATGATGTCGTTGATCAGGCCGCGGAAGAAGTCGAAGACCTTGGTGACGGCCTCGACCAGTGCGTCGAAGGCCGCCTTGACCTTGGACTTGACCCAGCCCCACCAGCCTTCGGACTCCTCCTTCTTGCGGTCCTTCTCCTTCTGGGCCTTCTCCTCGGCCTCCTTCCGCTTGTCCTGGATCTTCTGGTTGTCCTGCTGCTGGCGGTCCTGGACGTCCTTGTCGGCCCCGGCGCGCTTCTTGTCGATCTGGCCGGTCTTGTCGGTGTGCTCGGCACCGGCGTCCTGGTCCGCGGTGGTGATCTTCCCGTCCTGCTCGGTGCGCCACTGCTCGCGTTCGGCCTTGACCTTCTCGGCGGCGTCGCCCCGTTCCCCGGCCTGGGCCTGGGCGTTGTCGGCGACCGCCTGGTCGACCTCGGCCTGGTTCTGCCGCCGGGCGTCGGCCTCGCCCTGCTTCTGCTTGGCCTGTTCGGAGCCCAGCCGGCCCTGCCCCTCGCCGACCGCGGCCTGGATCTGCGGGCCGCGTTCCTGCTGGGCGACGATGCCGATGCCCGGCTTGGTGTCGACGGCGCCGCCTGCCCTGGCACCCCCGCGCTTGCCGCCGCCGGGGACGGAGGCGGTGAGGGTCTCCTTCGGGACGTCCGGGTAGATCCGGTCCTCGCCCATCGGCTTGGCGGTGTCCTCCCGGCCGACGCCGAGGATCCTGCCGGAACTCTCCTTGAGCTTGGCCGCCTGCCGGTCGGTGCGTGCCGGGTCGCTCTCCCCGGTCAGTTCGACCTTGGGGGCGGCGCCGACGGTGGTGTTCAGGGCCGGGTCGGTCGAGGGGACGCCGTCGACGGCGACCTGGGCCTGCTGCACCTCCTGCGCCGAGACCTGGTTGCCCGCGTCGTCGGCGACATTGGGCGGGGCGACCCGGTCGCCGGGGTTCCGGCCCTCGACCTTCTTCTGGTCGGCCGTCTGCTGTCCGCCGTCCGCGCCCTCCGGGCCGACCCGCTCCAGCCGCTCCGTCACGGCTTCGGCGGGCGGCGCGGCCTCGGGTGCGCCGGACTGGGTCTGCGGCGCCCCGGACGGGCGCTGGGTGGCCGGCGGGGCGGCCTGCAGCCGGGCGTGCTGCTCGCCGACCGTACGGTCTACCGAGCCGTCCACGCCGTCCAGGGTGGTGGCCAGCTGATCGGGCGGCAGGCTCGCGGCGGTGGCCAGCGCGCTCTGCGGGTCCTGGCCGGAGACGTCGGGCGCGGCCGGCTTCTGCTGCTCCTGCCCGCCCCCGGCGGCGGCCCCGCCTCCGCCCCCGGCGGCGGCCCCGCCTCCGCCCCCGGCCGCACAGCCGCCGCCGGCGCCGCCGGTGCCGTCCTGCTCCGCCTCGGTGGTGGGCTGCTGGGGGCCCGCGCAGGCGCCGCCGCCCGCCTCCAGCGAGGCGTCGGGGGCGGCCTGGGCGGTGAGTCCGCCGGGCGCGTCGGCCTGCTCGGCGGCCGGGCCGGGGGCGGCGTCCAGGGCGGTGTCGGGGGTGGCACCGGGCGCTGCCCCGGGGGCTGCCCCGGGAGCGCTGTCGAGGACGGCGCCGTCCCCGCCGACCGGCCTGCTGCCGCCGACCGGCCCCGGCGCCGCGGGGGCGGTACGGTCCGGGCCGCTCGGCTCGGGCGACGCGGCCGCTTCGGGGGCCGCCTCGGGTGCGGGTTCGGCCTCGCGTGCCGCCTCGGCGGGGGCTTCGGGCTGCGGCGCCTCCGGCTGCGTGGGCTCGGCAGGGGCCGGCGCCGGGGCCGCGGCCGGGTTCGCGGTGGGTTCGGGGCCGATCTCCTGCTCGACCGGCTGCTCCGGCTGGAGGTCGCGGGCGCTCCGGTCCTCGGCCTCGGTGGCGGGGGTCGGCTCGGGGGCGGGCTGCGGTGCCGCCCCGGGCTCCGCCTGCTCGGGCGGAGCCGGGGCCGCCTCCTCGTCGTCCTCCGGGCGGCTGTCCCGCTCGGCCTGCACCTGCTCGGCCTTGGTCGCGGGCGGCTCGGGGAACGCGGGCGCCTCGGCCTGCGCGGGGGGCGCGCCGTCCGCCGACAGGGTGAGCTGATCGGCCGTCGGGACGGCCGACACGTCGAGGTCGGCGGAGGGAAGGAAGTCCCCGGGCTTGAGTTCCGGCCCGGGGGTGGCCGACGACGGCCGGTCCTCGCCCGCGGCGGGCGCGTCGTGGACCTCGGATTCGGCGCCGGGCTCCATGCCCAACGGCCTTTCCTCGTCCGGGGCTTCGCCCTGTCGGTGGTCGCCCTCCAGTAGGCCGTGCCGGGCCAGCGGGCTGTCCTCGGCCCGCGCGATCGTGTCCAGGCGCTCGGGCTTGACCGGCGCGGTCTGCGGCAGAAGCCCGGCGGCGGGCTCCTGCGGCTTCGTGCCGGCCGAGGGCCGGGTGCCGACGCCCTGCTGCTCGGCCTCGGGCGAGCCGGGTACGGTGGCGGCGACCGGCTGGGCGGCGCCCTCCTCGGCCGGTACGGGCGCCTGTTCCGGGCCTGCCGCGGGCGCCTCCTCGACTGCCGACGGCTGCGCCTCCGTGGGGAGTTGAGCCTGACCGGCCTCCGGCTGCGCGGCGGGCTGTGCGGCTGGTTCGGTCTGAGCGGCCTCGCCCTCCGCGGGTGGTGCCTGCTGTCCGTCCTGCTGCTCCGGGCGTTCCTCGCCGCCGTCCTTGTCGTCCTTGCCTTCCTGGTCGCCCTGGCCCTTGCGGTGCTTCCGGTGCTTGCGGCGAGCCTTCGGGTCGTCCGACTGTCGTGCCTCGTCGTCGAGTTGTTGTTGCCGGTCCCGCTCCTCGCGGTCCTCCTGGTCGGTCCGGTCGCGGTCGTCGGAGGTCCGGTCGGCGGCATCGGTCACCGGCTCGGGGGTCTGGGCGGCGTCCACGTCGGCCGGGCGGTGCTCGGCGGCCTCGACCAGTTCCAGCACCCGGGTGTAGTCGGAGGAGGGCAGCAGGACCGCCAGCTGGTCCAGGACGGAGGACTGCAACTCGGGCGCGAATCTGGCGAGTTGGAGGCGGACCCGGCCGGAGGAGTCGGTCGGGTCGCCGCGCAGCGAGCGCAGGATGCCGGACGCCAGTCGGTCGACCAGGGTGGCCGGGTCGAGCCGTTCGGTGCGGAAGCGGTCGGCGTCGACGGTCGCGTAGCGGAGCCAGCCCGGTGTGGCGCTGGGCGTCGCCGTCGTCGGCCGGTCCCCGCTCGCGCCCTGCTCCGCCTCACGTTCGACGGCGTCCTGCGGCAGGCTCACCGCGCCCAGGTCGCGGCCGGCCCGCAGGGCGCCGAGCGGGTTCGGGGCCTGGATGGTGTGCAGCAGCTCGTGGGTGAGCAGCCGGCGGCCGTCCTCGGCGGCCGGCCGGTACTTGCCCTCGCCGAAGAAGAGGTCCGGGCCGACCGCGACGGCGTCCGCGCCGATCAGCTCGGTCAGCGCGGCGGAGTCCCGGTCGGTGTGCACCCGGACCCGGCTGAGGTCGTGGCCGAGCCGCGCCTCCAACTCCCGGCGCACGCCCGGGTCGAGCGGCTGGCCCGCGCCAGAGACGATCTCCTTCGGCTCGGGGGTACGGGCCTTCGGGGCCCGGGTCTTGCGCCGGGCCTGGCCGCCCTGCTTGGCGTCCTGCGCGGAGTCCCGTACGGAGGCCTTGAGTTGCGTCACGTCCGCCCCCGTTCCACGTGCCGCCCGGTACCCGAGAGCCGCCCACCAGCCGGGAGCTGACCAGAACCCGACAGCCCGGCGTGCACGGCGCGGGCGAGCGCCTCGCCGAGCCGCTGCGGTGAGGCGCCCGCCGGCAGCGGCGGCAGCCCGGAGAGCAGGTCCAGCGCGCGGTCGCCGCCCGCCGCGAGCGGTACACCGCGCGTCTCGACCAGGCGGGCCAGCTCGCCGCGGAACGCCGTCGTCAGCCGCTCGTGGTCGATCCGGTCGAAGCCGTCGAGGACCAGCTCGCCGATCTCGACCTCGATCCGTCCGGCACCCGGGTGTTCGGGGGTGCCCGGCCCGCCTTCGTCCCGCGCGTTCACACCCATCCGCCGACCTCCGAGGGTGACAGCGAGCGCTCCAGCTTCAGGTACTCGGTGCGCGCGGCGGCCAGCATGTGCCGCATCTGCACCGGGCAGCCCTCGTCGGCGGCCAGGAAGGCCGCGGACAGCGCGATGTTGCGGATCGAGCCGCCGGCCACGGTCAGTTGGGCGAGCCGCTCGGGGGCGAGGCCCTCGCTGGGGGTCCGCGGGGGGATGACCCGCCGCCAGATCTCGGCGCGTTCCGGCACCCCGGGGAACGGGAAGTCGACCACGAACCTGATCCGCCGCATGAACGCCGGGTCCAGCGCCTTCTTCATGTTGGTGGTGAGCACGGCCAGGCCCCGGTAGGCCTCCATGCGCATCAGCAGGTAGCTGACCTCCAGGTTGGCGTAGCGGTCGTGGCTGTCCTTGATCTCGCTGCGCTTGCCGAACAGCGCGTCGGCCTCGTCGAACAGCAGCAGCGCGCCGCCGCGTTCGGCCGCGTCGAAGACCCGCCGGAGGTTCTTCTCGGTCTCGCCGATGTACTTGCTGACGACCTGGGAGAGGTCGATGACGAACAGGTCCACCCCGAGCCGCCCGGCGACGACCTCGGCCGCCAGCGTCTTTCCGGTGCCCGAGCCGCCGGCGAACAGCGCGGTCACCCCCAGGCCGCGCCGCAGCACCGACTCGAAGCCCCACTCCTGGTAGACCGTGCCGCGCCGGCGGACGTGGGCGACGATCTCGCGCAGCGTCGCGCGCTGGCGCTCCTCCAGGACCAGGTCCTCCCAGTCGGCCCGTGGCTCGACTCGTCGGCCCAGCTCGTCCAGGGACATCCGGGCCTCCACCAGCCCGGCGTGCCAGGCCAGTTCGCCGACGTCCTGGTCCTTCTCGGCCGCCCGTCGGGCCGTCGCGGCGGCCGACCGGATCACGTGGCCGGGCAGGGAGAACTGCGCGGCCAGCGCCCGGAGTTCATCCTCGGCGATGCCCGGCGCGCCGTCCAGCGCCTCGGTCCAGATCCCCAGCTGCTCCTCGGGGCCGAGCGTGGGCACCGTCAGCCGGGCGCGGTCGGAGGCCCCGGCCGGCCGGGGCTCGTCGCCGGACACCACCAGCGGCACCGCCAGGCTGGCGAGGAAGGCCTCCGCGCCGTTCGGGGACCGCGGCTGCTCCCGGGCCGGCTCCCCGTCCTCCACCAGCAGCGCGGCCGGGATCAGGATCGCCTCCCGCTGCCACAGCCGGGCGAGCTGCTCGCGCTCGGCGGGCTCGGTGGGCAGGTCCTCGCGGTGCGCGACGTAGAGGCCGAGCCCGGAGCGGTGGGCGGCCGCCGAGGCGATCTCCCAGCGGGTGCGGCGGTCGGCGCCGCTCAGCTCGGCGTGCGGCGGGCCGGTCAGCCCGGCCGCGGACCACCCCTGGGCCAGCTCGGCCGCGCACCGCTCGTGGGGTTCGGGCAGTTCGCCGGGCGGCCCGACCCGGGTGAGCAGGCCGTGCAGCCGTACGTCCAGGTAGGGCACGCCGACCAGGAAGTGCAGCACCCGCTCGTCGATCCGCAGCCGGGAGGCGGTGATCGCCGTCTCGTCGTCCAGCTCGACCAGCCGGAAGCGGCGCAGCGGGCCCACCGGGGTGAGCGCGCTCCAGTGCGGCCGGTCCAGGGCGGCGAGGGCGAGCGAGAAGGTCGGGTACCCGCGCCCGGGGTCGCCGCCGGCCGCGGCGCACCGGGCGGCGGCGGTGGGGTCGATCTCGGGGGCGGCGGCCAGCACGAGGACGTCCCGCTCGAAGGGGGTGAGCCCGAAGGAGGCGGCGAGCGCGTCCAGGGCGGCGGCGGGCTGCCGACGCCCGGTGCGGCGGGTGCCGGGGGCGGGCGGCTCGGCGGTACGGGTCGTCTCCGGGGTCGACGGCGGGGCCGGCTCGGCGGTACGGCCGGCCGCGTGCGCGTCGACCCGTGCGAGCACGGCGGCGACCGCGGCCGACAGCGACTGCCGGTGCGACTCGTCCGCCAGGCCTTCGCGGTCCTGCCTGCGGCGCGTTGCCATCTCTCCCCCCGTCCCGTCCGTTGTGTCGGTGCGTCCTGTGGTCAGTGCGTCAGGTCCACCACGGGACCGGTGAAGGCCCCGTCGCCGGACACCGTCAACTCGCTCGGCACGCCGTCCACTTGGACCCGGGCCAGGTACACCGTCGGCCGGACGCCGGTGACCGGCACCCGGACCGCGTACGGGTCGCTGCGCGGCTGCGACGGCACGGGCGCGCGGAACTGGTAGCTCGCCCCGGCGCGCCCGGTCGGCGGGCTCAACTCGTCCAGCAGCAGCAGGACCTGCTGGTCGTCCCGGAGCGGGAGGTCCAGCCGGACGTCCACCTGGGCCGAGACCCCGGCCGGTCCGTCGGTACGGTCCGCCGTACCGATCGGCGCGGCGATCCGCGGCTGCCGGGCGAAGGTCTGCGCGTTGGACTCCACGGCGAGGTGCTCCGCGGCGGGCCGGCCGTCCAGCGCCAGGCCGTGCAGCACCTGCAGCTGGTACACGCCGGGCGGCAGGTCCGCCGGGACGGCGACCACCAGCCGGTCGTCCCGCACACCGCCCGGGGCGACCGGCACCCGGCGCCCGCCCAGCCGGGCCACGACCAGCTCCGCGCGCAGACCGGAGCCGACCACCACCAGCTCCCGGTCCCTGGTCACCGGCCCCTCCTCGGGTGCGCCGGTGGACCTGGCCGGGCGGGACAGCACCCGCTCGACGACCGGCCCGCGGGACGGCACGGCCCGGACGGTGCGGCGCAGCACCGGCTTGCCCGCGACCGGATCGACCTTGCCCTCCACGAACACGGCGGTGGCCTGGTAGGTCACGGACAGCGCGTAGGGGGTCTGGAGCAGCGTGCTCCACAGCTTGGACATCTCGTCGACGTCCATCGTGGTGGGGGTGAAGCGCACCCGCTGCGGCGAGGCGGCCAGGTCCGTCCCCACGAGGTACGGCTGGGCGGCCGCCTCCTCGATCAACTGCCGCGACAGTGCGGGCTGTTCGGTCAGCGTCCGGACCACGCAGCCGAGCAGCCGCTGGCCCACCAGCTGGGACTCCTCGCCGTAGCAGCTGATCAGGTAGTGCAGGTCGAGGGCGGCGGCCGGCCGGGTCAGCACGGTGCCGTCCGTCGCGCGGGTGGGCGCGTCGTGGTTGCGCAGCGAGGCGTTGGGCGTGACCTGGTAGAGGAACACGGTGATGGTCGGGTCGGCCGGCGGCTCGGCCGGCGGCTTGCGGGTGCCGACCTCGACCGCGAACGGGATGTCGGGCGAGAGCGCGCGGGAGACGAGCAGCCGCAGTGCCTCGGTCACCGTGGCGATCGCGAGGTGGTTGCTCATGCGCCCTCCCCGTTTCGCTCGGCGGCATCTGCCCGTGCGCGACGTGTGACGGCCCGCAGGCCCACTCGCCTGGTCATGGCCGCTCCCGGTCGAGGTACGCGCCCAGGTCGAGCGCGGGGGAGGGGCGGGCGGCCGCCGCCCGGCGCGGGCCGGCCGGGGCGCGCTCCGCGGCCCTGACCTCCACCCGCCCGATCTGGACCCGGACCACCCGCTCGGCCGGCCGCTGCCGGCCACGCGCCGCCTGAGCGGCGGCCCTGGAGGCCCCGGCGGCGGCCGGGCGCCGGGCGGCGGGCGCGACGCCGAGCCGTCCCGTGGCCGGCGGCGGGGTCGCCGCCTGTTCCGGGCCCGGCGGCCGGACGGGTGCGGTGACCGCCGGTACGGCCACCGGGCGGGCGGCCGCACCCTCCGCC
>NZ_JBHVEU010000038.1:0-31639 GCF_042802075.1 Kitasatospora sp. NPDC057518 | reverse complement strand
GGCCCTCCCCCGAGGGCCGGACCCGCGTTCGTCCCCCGGGGACGGCACCGCCCGACGCCGGGGCGACGCCCGAAGCTACGATGGTTACCCGGTGGCCGGCCCCGCGTTCCAGTGCCGCCGGGACCGGCAGTGGCGGCGCAGGAGGCGGAGATGGCGGAACCCGGGGCGAGCACGCTCGCCGAGAAGATCGAGACACTGTTTCGCACGGTCCGGCGCCCCAACCGGGAGCAGTACAGCAACGAGGACGTGGCGCGCGCCTGTCGCGAGGCCACCGGCGAGACCTTCTCGGCCACCTACCTGTGGCAGCTGCGCACCGGCAAGCGCGACAACCCGACCAAGCGCCATCTGGAGGCGCTGGCCGGGTTCTTCCACGTCTCCCCCGCCTACTTCTTCGACGACCGCTCCGAGGAGATCGTCGCCGAACTCGCCCTGCTGGAGGCGCTGCGGGACGCCGGCGTACGGAACATGGCGCTGCGGGCGGTGGAACTCTCGCCCGAAGCCCTGGACACCGTCTCCGATGTGATCGAGACTATCGCTCGCCGGGAGGCTGCCAGGGGGAAGCCCTCCCCGTGAGCACGACGTGGTGCCGCCGAGGGGACACCCGCAACGGCTGACCGGCCACGTCGGCCCCGGCGGACTGGGGAGGCGCGCGTTGCGATGGATCCGACGCCACGGCGGACTGATGCGGCGATGTCGCGCGATCAGCGAGTCGCTCGACCTGCCCGACCCGTTCGACGCCGCCGAGCTCGTCGCCCGCCTCGCCCGCGCCCGTGGCCGTCCGATCGACCTGATCGCCGTGCCCGCACGGCCCGGGGCACCCTGCGGGCTGCTGGTGACGACTGGTCAGGCCGACTACATCGTGTACGCCGAGGACACCAGCGAGGTGCACCGCCAGCACATCCTGGTGCACGAGTACGCCCACCTCCTGCTGGGCCACGCCGACGGCCCCTCGCCCGACCCCGGGCTCACCCGCGGCCTGCTGCCGCACCTGTCCCCGACCCTGGTCGGGAAGGTCCTGGGCCGCACCGTCTACCTCGAACCCCAGGAGCGGGAGGCCGAGTTGCTCGCCTCGCTGATCCTCAAACGCGCCCTGCTGCCCGGCGGCCGGGCGGCCAACGCCCAGTCCCCCGACGCCGAGTGGGCGCAGCGGCTCTCCCCGCTGCTGGGCCGGCGCCGCCCGACGGGCCCGCATGACTGACCCCGTCCTCGCCTGCGCCGCGGTCTTCCTGCTCGGCCTGAGCACGTACCGGTTCTTCGCCGGCCGGCACCGCGGCACCACGCCGGCCCTGCGCTACACCTGCTGCTTCGCCTGGTGCTTCGGCGCCTCCCTGGCGCTGATGGCCGGCCGGACCGGGGCGGACATCGACCACGGGACCGGCCTGGCGGGCCTGTCCTGGATGCTCACCGACCACCTCAAGATGGGCTCCGCCGGCTTCCTCGCCCTGGCCGCCGTCTCGCTGCGCCGCCCCGCCGCCGACGCCCGGGCCCTGCGCCGCCGCCAGGCCGGCGTCGCCCTCGCGGTCCTCGTGGCGACCGTCCTGTTCCTGCTCGCCCGGATCACGGAGGTCGACGGCCAGTTGGTGGCCACCGGCGGCGCCGGCCCGGTAGCGCTGGCCGGCTACGACCTGGTCAACGTCGGCTACGTGGTCGGCTGCCTCGTCACCCTGCTGCGCCAGACGCTGTCCTGGACGCGCCAGGCCGACACCGCGGCCCTGCGCACGGCCCTCGTCCTGATCACGCTCACCGCCGCCGTCGGGCTGCTCTGGACGGCGTGGGGGGTGGACGACGTCCTCGGCGCCCTGCGCTCGGGCCGCCAGCAGACCGCCGAGGACCCCGTCTCGCTGGCGCTCGGGCGGCTGTGCGCGGTGCTGCTGCTGGCCGGTGCGACCACCCTGCTGTGGGCGCGCGCCGGCCGCGCCGCCCGGCGCTGGCGGGCCGCGTACCGCAGCTACCGGTCGCTCGGCCCGCTGTGGCGGGCCCTGCACGCGGTCTTCCCGCAGATCGCCCTCGCCGCCGGCCCGCTGCCCTTCGCCGACGCCGAGCTCGCGCTCTACCGGCGGGTCATCGAGATCCGGGACGGGCTGCTGATCCTCCGCCGCTACCGCACCGGCGAGACGCCCCCGGCGGGGCCGGAGCAGCCGCGGGGCGGCGGTGCCCGGGCCACCGACGCCGCCGCGCGGGCCGAGGCCGCCCGGATCGCCGCCGCCCTGGTCCGCGCCCGCGCGCGGGCGGACACGCCCGCCGACCCCGCCGAGGCCGCCGACCCGCCGCAGGCCGAACCGTCCCTGCCGCCCAGCGCCGGCATCGAGGCCGAGACCCGCTGGCTGACCCAGGTCGCCCAGGCCCTGCGGACCACGCCGCCGCTGCCCGTCGGCCGCACGGCCGGCTGACCGGAGCGGGGTCGGCCGCGCTGGCCATGATCCCGTCAAGGAAGCGACAGGGCCCCGTCAAGATCGCGGCGGCGGGCCCGCGGGGCTGCGCGTCGGCGTCGCGGACCGGATAGGGTGGACCGCTTCCCCGTCCGAGTCCCGTCCCAGGAGCACAGCGCCGTGTCCGACAGCTTCGCGCACCTGCACGTCCACACCGAGTACTCGATGCTGGACGGCGCCGCCAAGAACGGCAAGCTGTTCGCCGAGGCGGAGAGACAGGGCATGCCCGCCATCGCGATGAGCGACCACGGCAACATGTTCGGCGCGTACGAGTTCTTCCACGCGGCCGCCAAGACCGGGGTGAAGCCGATCATCGGCATCGAGGCGTACGTCGCACCGGCCTCGCGCTTCCTGAAGAAGCAGGTGTTCTGGTCCCCCGGCGGCCAGCGCCCCACCGGCTCCGACGGCGAGGGCGGCAAGGACGTCTCCGGCGGCGGCCGCTACACCCACATGACCATGTGGGCGCAGAACGCCACCGGCCTGCGGAACCTCTTCAAGCTCTCCTCGCTCGCGTCGATGGAGGGCTACTACATGAAGCCCCGCATGGACCGCGAGCTGATCGCCGCCAACGCGACCGGCATCATCGCCACCACCGGCTGCCCCTCCGGCGAGGTCCAGACCCGGCTGCGCCTCGGCCAGTACGAGGAGGCCGTCAAGGCGGCCGGCGCCTACCAGGACATCTTCGGCAAGGAGAACTACTTCCTGGAGCTGATGGACCACGGGCTCTCCATCGAGCAGGACGTCCGCGAGGACCTGCTGCGCCTGGCCAAGCAGCTGAACATCCCGCTGCTGGCCACCAACGACTCGCACTACGTCACCGCCGACCAGGCCGACGCCCACGACAGCCTGCTCTGCGTCGGCGTGGGCAAGAACAAGGACGACCCGAACCGCTTCAAGTTCAACGGCAGCGGCTACTACGTCAAGACCGCCGAGGAGATGCGCGAGCTCTTCCGCGAGCTGCCGGAGGCCTGCGACAACACCCTGGCGATCGCCGAGCGGGTGGAGTCGTACGAGGAGGTCTTCACCTACGTCGACCGGATGCCGCAGTTCGACGTCCCCGAGGGCGAGACCCAGGCCTCCTTCCTGCGCCAGAAGATCGCCGCCGGCCTCCAGCACCGCTACGGCGACAACCCCAGCCAGGAGGTGCTGGACCGGGTCGAGCTGGAGATGGGCGTGATCACCCCGATGGGGTTCGACGCCTACTTCCTCGTGGTCGCCGACATCTGCCAGTACGGCCGGGACAACGGCATCCCGGTCGGTCCGGGCCGTGGTTCGGCGGCCGGCTCGATGGTCGCCTACCTGACCGGCATCACCCAGCTGGACCCGCTGGAGCACGACCTGCTGTTCGAGCGGTTCCTCAACCCCGAGCGCATCAACCCCCCGGACGTCGACATCGACTTCGACGACCGCCAGCGCGACCAGATGGTGCGCTACGTCACCGACAAGTACGGCTCCGCCTACACCGCGCAGGTCAACACCTTCGGCACGATCAAGGCCAAGGCCGCCGTCAAGGACGCCAACCGCATCCTGGGCTACCCCTTCGCCATGGGCGACCGGATCACCAAGGCGATGCCGCCGGACGTCATGGGCAAGGGCGTGCCGCTGGCCGACCTGTTCAACGACAAGCACCCGCGGTACAACGAGGGCACCGAGATCCGGGCGCTCTACGACAACGAGCCCGACGTCAAGAAGATCATCGACACCGGGCGGGGCATCGAGGGCCTGATCCGCGGCACCGGCGTGCACGCCGCCGCCGTCATCCTCTCCTCCACCCCGCTGCTCGAACTGATCCCGCTGCACATGCGGGACAAGGACGGCGTGATCATCACCGGCTTCGACTACCCGTCGTGCGAAGCCATGGGCCTGATCAAGATGGACTTCCTGGGTCTGCGGAACCTGGGCATCATCGACCACTGCATCAAGATCGTGAAGGCCAACCGGGGCGTCGACGTCGACATCGAGAAGATCCCGATCGACGACCCCACCACCTACCAGCTGCTGGCCCGAGGCGACACCCTCGGCGTGTTCCAGCTCGACGGCGGCCCCATGCGCGCCCTGCTCAAGCTGATGAAGCCCACCGAGTTCGCCGACATCTCCGCCGTCTCCGCGCTGTACCGGCCCGGCCCGATGGGCATGAACTCGCACACCAACTACGCCCTGCGCAAGAACGCCCAGCAGGAGATCATCCCGATCCACCCCGAGCTGGAGGAACCCCTCAAGGACGTCCTCGGCCCCACCTACGGCCTGATCGTCTACCAGGAGCAGGTGCAGCGAGCCGCCCAGGTGCTGGCCGGCTACTCGCTCGGACAGGCAGACCTGCTCCGCCGCGCGATGGGCAAGAAGAAGAAGGAGGTCCTGGAGAAGGAGTTCGTCCCGTTCCACGCGGGCTGCAAGGAGCGCGGCTACTCCGACGAGGCCATCCAGGCGGTCTGGGACGTCCTGGTCCCGTTCGCCGGCTACGCGTTCAACAAATCGCACTCCGCCGCGTACGGCCTGGTCTCCTACCAGACCGCCTACCTCAAGGCCAACTACCCCGCCGAGTACATGGCCGCCCTGCTCACCTCCGTCGCCGACGACAAGGACAAGATGGCGATCTACCTGGCCGAGTGCCGGCAGATGGGCATCAAGATCCTCTCCCCCGACGTCAACGAGTCGGTGGTCGACTTCACCGCCGTCGGCAGCGACGTCCGGTTCGGCCTCAAGGCGGTGCGCAACGTCGGCGTGCCCGTCATCGAGTCCCTGGTCGGCACCCGCGAGGAGAAGGGCAAGTACACCTCCTTCGCCGATTTCCTGGACAAGGTCGAACTGGTGGTGTGCAACAAGCGCACCGTCGACTCCCTGGTCAAGGCGGGCGCCTTCGACTCGCTCGGCCACACCCGGCTCTCGCTCAGCAGCGTGCACGAGAACGCGATCGACGCCGTCACCGGGCTGAAGAAGCAGCAGGCCATCGGACAGGACGACCTGTTCGGCGCCCTCGACGCCGGCGAGGGCGGCGGGCCCGGCATCGGACTCGACTTCCAGCTCACCGAGAACGAGTGGCCGCGGCGCCAACTCCTGGCCCTGGAACGCGAGATGCTCGGCCTCTACGTCTCCAGCCACCCGCTGGACGGCGCCGAGCACATCCTCTCCCAGAACCGCGACAGCTCGATCGCCCAGCTCCTCGACTCCGGCCGCTCCGAGGGCGAGGTCCGGCTCTCCGGGCTGATCACCGGCGTCGACCGGCGGATCAACAAGGCCGGCAACGCGTGGGCGATCATCACCCTCGCCGACCGCGACGGCTCGGTCGAGGTGCTGTTCTTCCCGGCGACCTACAACCTCATGGCCGAGCAGATGATCGAAGACAACGTGATCTCGATCCGCGGCCGGCTCAACGAGCGCGACGGGTCACTGAGCGTCTTCGGCCAGGAGATCACCACCCTCGACGTCTCCTCCGCCGAACTCGGCACCAAGCCGCCCGTCCAGATCACCGTCCCGGCCGCCCGGATCAACCCCCAGGTGGTCGCCGAGCTCAAGCTCGCCCTCCAGAACCACCCCGGCGACGTCCCGGTCCGGCTGCGCACCACCAACTGGGACAAGGACACCCTCTACGAGCTCGGGTTCCGGGTGAACCCGGACAACGGGCTCGCCTCGGACGTCAAGACCCTCCTCGGCAACCGCTCCTGGGCGGGGGCGGCCGTCCGGTCCTGACCGGTGCCGGCCCGGCCCGGTCCGTTCCGTTCCTCGGAGCGGGCCGGGCCGGTCGGCTGTCCGGCCCCTGCCGGGGACCGGGTTCGGTGGTGCCATGGAGGTGGGCGGACGGCCGGGCCGACTCGTCGGCCTCCCGCCCGCCCCGCCCCATCCGCTCCACCCCGCCCGCTCCACGCCCGAGGAGTACGCCGATGCCCGACCACACCCGCACCCACCTGCTCGCGGCCATCGAACTCGCGGCCTCCGCCCGCGCCCACGGCAACCACCCCTTCGGCGCACTGCTGACCGACGCGTCCGGCGGCGTCCTGCTCACGGCCGAGAACACCGTGCTGACCGACCACGACGTCACCGCCCACGCGGAGACCAACCTGGTCCGGGCGGCCTGCCGCGCCCTCGCCCCGCACCAGCTCACCGAGACCGTCCTGTACACCAGCACCGAGCCGTGCGCGATGTGCGCCGGCGCGATCTACTGGAGCGGCATCCGGCGGGTGGTCTACGCACTCGCCGCCACCGAACTGAACGCCATCGCGGGAGCGGACCCGGACGAACCGGTGCTCGACCTGCCCTGCCGCCTGGTCTTCGCGGCCGGCGGCAACACCGTCGAGGCCTCCGGCCCGCACCTGTTCGACGAGGCCTCCGCCGTCCACACCGGGTACTGGGGCTGACCGGCCACGCCGTGCGCGGCCTGGCGGGGCGGGCGCGGGGCACCGTGGGTAGGTACGGAGCGTGACGCCGGGCGGTCCGCGTGCCCGGCGGACCGGCAGGAGGCCGCGATGACCACGAGGGAACCCCTACCGACGGAGACCGGAGCCTGGGTGGTGGACCGCCCCGGGCCGGTCGGCGGGCCGGGCCCGGGCCCGCTGGTCTGGGAGCGCCGGCCGCTCGACCCGCCCGGGCCGCGGGAGATCCTGGTCGAGGTGGAGGCCTGCGGGGTGTGCCGCACCGACCTCCACCTCGCGGAGGGGGACCTCTCCCCCAGGACGGCGAGGTGCACGCCCGGGCACGAGGTGGTCGGGCACGTGCTGGCGGCCGGGTCCGAGGTCGAGGAGTTCACCGTCGGGGACCGGGCCGGGGTGGCCTGGCTGGCCCGGACCTGCGGCGGCTGCGGGTACTGCCGCAGCGGGCGCGAGAACCTCTGCCCCGACTCCCGGTACACCGGCTGGGACCGGCACGGCGGCTACGCCGGGCACGTCACCGCGGACGCCCGCTACGCCTACCGGCTGCCCGAGGGCCCGCCCGCCGAGGAACTCGCCCCGCTGCTGTGCGCCGGGATCATCGGCTACCGGGCCCTGGAACGGGCCGAACTGCCGACGGGCGGGCTGCTCGGCATCTACGGCTTCGGCGCGTCCGCGCACCTGACCGCCCAGATCGCCCTCGCCCGGGGCGCCCGGGTGGCCGTGTTCACCCGCTCCGAGGCGGCCCGACGGCTCGCACTGGAACTCGGCGCCGCCTTCGCCGGGGACTCGTACGACCCGCCCCCGCAACCGCTGGACGCGGCCGTCCTCTTCGCCCCGGTCGGCGGCCTCGTGCCCGCCGCCCTCACCGCGCTGGACCGCGGCGGCACACTCGCCGTGGCCGGCATCCACCTCACCGACATCCCGTCGCTGGACTACCAGCGGCACCTCTTCCAGGAGCGCACACTGCGCAGCGTCACCGCCAACACCCGGGCCGACGGCCTGGCCTTCCTGGCGGAGGCGGCCCGCGCCCGCCCGGTGGTCCACGTCAGCCGCTACCCCCTGCGCCGGGCGGACGCGGCGCTCGCCGACCTCGCCGCGGACCGGGTGACGGGCGTCGCGGTGCTCGTACCCGAGTAGTGCGCCGGCCGGGATGGCCCGGCACGGCGGTGACCCGCCCCTTCGGAGTGACAGGAGGGGCCGTTTGACTGCGCTCGGTGGCCGACCGGTTGCATCATGTGCGCATGGTGAACTTCCCTGACGATGTCCCCGGTTACCTCTCCATCAGGATGGCCGCCCCCACCGAGCCGGTGGCGGGGATGGCGGACGTCGAGGCGTGGACGGCCCGCGACAGCTATCCGCAGATCCTGTCGGCCGGGAGCAGGGCCTTCGGCGTCGCCCGTGAACTGCCCACGGGCGGCTGGGCCCTGCGCACCTCGATGGCCGAGGTCTACCCGCAGTCGGCCCGCGACGACCTGGGCATGGTCTGCCGCGAGCAGGCCGGCCGGGCGGAGCAGGCCGGCGACACCGCGGCGCAGCAGCGGTACCTGGCCGCGGCCGGGCGGCTGGAGTGGGAGAAGCTCGACGAGGTCGAACTGGACGTCCGCTACCGCGTGGTGCGGGCCGAGCGGTACATCCGCAGCGGTCCGGACGGCCCGGAGCCGCCGCGCTCCACCGACCCCGACGACCACCGCAAGCGCCCGCTCGCCGAAGCCCTGGACCCGGCCGCCGGCTTCGTCATGGACCCCGCCCTGCCGACCGGGCTCTCCACCGGCATCCTCAAGACCGACCTCATCCAACTGGTGCCCACCGCACGCGACTTCCCGCCCGAGGTCCGCCGGGACGCGCTGCGTTCCAGCACCACCCACCCGGGTGTGGTGCTGCTGCCGGCCGCCTTCGGCGTCGCGGAACGGGTCGACGGCCGGTGGCGTCCGGTCGGCGTCATGGACGCCCCCACCCCCTTCCGCGCCCGGGACATCCTGTCGATGCGGCTGCGCGTGACCGAGCCGGTCGAACGCCGGCTGAGCGACCGGCAACGGGCCCGCTACGCCGAGGCGGCGGACCGGCTCGAAGCCGAGCAGGGCTTCGAACTCACCGTCGAGGACCGGCTCCTGCGGATCATCCGGGTGGAACGCGCCGTCCGCTTCGGCCCGGACGGACCCGAGGGCCCCCGCCCCTCCGACCACGACCCCGAGGATCCGATCCTGGTGATGGACCAGAAGCTGCGAGCGCAGGGCATCGTCCCCGACGAGGACGATGACGAGCCGATCGTCCTCGACGAGTCCGCGCGGGAGTTCCAGCGCCTCTTCGAGGCCGAGATGGCCCGGCGCGGCACCCCGCTCCCGCGCTTCGAGGACGACGGGGCGTAGGGGCGGGCCCACCCCGTCGAACACCCCTCCACCACCCTGGTCCGTGACGGGTGACCGGCACCGGTCCCGCTCGTTGCACACCGGGGGGTCATCCCAACCGCTCGGGGTGACCAAGGAGCCGGAGGTGCGCGCAGCATGGGGTTGGCCGAGGGTTCACAGGACGGTTCGCACGAGGATGCGGTGAGCGGGCGGACCCGACGCCAGTTCCTCACCCGCGCCGCCGCGTTGGGCGGGGCGCTGGCGGTCGGTCCCGCCGCCGGCGCCGCCGCGCTCCCACGTGGCGCGGGCACCGCCGCCGGCGGCGGCTCCGGCTCCGGGCGGACCGTGGCGGTCCTCGGCGGCGGGGTGTCCGGGCTGAGCGCGGCGCACGAACTGGCCGAGCGCGGCTACCGGGTGACGGTGTACGAGTACTACGCCGCGCTCGGCGGCAAGGCCCGGAGCATGGACGTGCCGGGCGGCGCGAGCGGTGGACGCCGAGCGCTGCCGGGCGAGCACGGCTTCCGGTTCTTCCCCGGCTTCTACCGCAACCTGCCGGACACCCTGCGCCGCATCCCCTACCCGGGCAACCCCGGCGGCGTCCACGACAACCTGCGCGACGCCACCCAGGCGCTGCTGGCCTTCGACGCCCCGCGCCCGGGCCTGCTGCTCCCGTTCCGGACCCTCACCCGCCGCCCGCTCGACCTGGGCGACCTCGCCCCGGACGCCCTGCGGCGGACCCTGACCGGCGCGCTGGACGAGGTGCTGCACCTGCCCGCCGACGAGCTGGCCTACTTCGTGGACCGGGTCCTGGTCCACCTGACCAGCTGCGACCTGCGCCGCGAGCAGCAGTGGGAACGGGTGCCGTGGTGGGACTTCATCAGGGCCGGGCGAATGTCCCACGACTACCAGCGCCTCCTCGGGGTCGGCGTGTCCCGGGACCTGGTGGCGACCCGGGCCGAGCAGGCCAGCACCCGTACGGTGGCCCGCACCATCATCGAGGCCTTCCTGCTGAACGGCCTGCTCGGGCGCGGCGTCGACGGACAGCTCGACCGGGTGCTCAACGGCCCCACCAGTGAGGCCTGGATCGACCCGTGGGCGGCCCACCTCTCCGCACTGGGCGTCGAGTTCCGGACCGGCACCGAGGTCCGGGAGGTGCTGTACGACGAGGGCCGGATCACCGGGGTCCTGGTGGCACCGGCCGGCGGCGGCGCCCCGGAGACGGTGCGGGCCGACTACTACCTCAGCGCGCTGCCGGTCGAGCACGCCCGCACCACCTGGGGTCCGCGCCTGCGCGCCGCCGATCCCCAACTGGCGCGCTGCGACGCGATCGGCACCGACTGGATGACGGGCATCCAGTTCTACCTGCGCCGCCCGCTGCGGCTGGTGCACGGCCACGCCATCTGCCTGGACTCCCCGTGGTCGCTCACCACGGTCAACCAGGCGCAGTTCTGGGACCGCGACTTCGCGGCCGCCTACGGCGACGGCACGGTGCGCGACTGCCTCTCGGTCTGCGTCTCGGAGTGGGACCGTCCCGGCATCCTCTACGGCAGGACGGCCAAGGAGTGCACCCGCGAGGAGGTCGCCCGCGAGGTCTGGGCGCAGTGCCGGCGGGCCCTCGACCGGCCGGGCGCCGGTTGGCCGGCGGACGCGGACGTGCACTCGTGGTTCCTCGACCCGGCCGTCACCGGCCTGGGCGGGCCGGCCCCGGCCAACCGCGAGCAACTCCTGGTCCACCCCGCCGGCACGCTCTACCACCGGCCCTCCGCCGCCACCGCCGTCGGCAACTTCTTCCTGGCCGGCGACTACGTCCGCACCGACGTCGACCTGGCCACCATGGAGGGCGCCAACGAGTCCGCGCGCCGCGCCGTCAACGCCCTCCTGGACGCCGACGGTTCGCCCGCCGAACGCTGCCGGATCCAGCTGCTCTTCCGTCCCCCGGAGCTGGAGCCCCTCAAACTGGTCGACGAGGCCCGCTACCGCCTCGGCCTGCCGAACACCTTCGACCTCGGCTGACCCGGCCCGCCCGGACACAAGGGTACGGAGCGGCGGCGATCCAACAGGTCCCGCGCGGGCGTTCCCTACCCAGCGGTGGCCGGCGCCTCCAACTCTTTCCGGCGCTGCTCGTACCGCGAGGGCGCGCCGAGTATCCAGGACCAGGCCTCGTACTCGTCGACGGTCCCGACCCGGGCGGCGCCGTCGACGCAGCGCGGATCGTCCCGTTCGGCGAGTCCGAAGACGGCCCAGATGCGGGTCACCTGGTCCTCGTCGTCGAGCAGTTCGGCGAGGACCTCGCCGACCGCGCTCGCCGGTTCCCCGCTCTCCGCGAGCTGATGGGCGACAAGTCGGCGAACAGCGGCGTCGTTGTCCCGAGCCAGTACTCGCATGGCATCCAGCCCCTCGGACGCGTAGGTCCACCGCCCCGAACGGTCCGCGACCGTGTGCTCCAGGGTCGCGGGCACTCGGGCGCGCACCTTCGAGGCGGGGTGCGCGAGAAAGGACAGGCCGAGGGGCTCGATCCTCGGGTCCTCGTGCTGGCTCAGGCCGACCAAGACCTCGGCCAGGACGTCCGCGTGGTCCCCCTCCGCCGCCCAGTCGAGGAGGAACTCCAGCGTGCGCTGCTCGAACGGGCTCGGGTCGGCGGACATGGGGTCACCGAGGAAGAGGGATGTCAGGAGCTCCGCACCGAAGCGGCGGCGCAGGGGATCGGGGTGGGACCGCAGTGCCACCGCGGCCTCCCACGTCTCGTCGTCCTGCCTCTCGGCAAGCGTGCTGATGATCTCCCCCCAGACGGCGTGCTCCCGGTCGGGGTACGCGAGGGCGCACGCGCGGCCGGCCAACTCGTCGACTCCCAAGCGGAGTCCGAGATGCTTCTCGAGGAGAGTGAGGATTCCTGTGTGGCCGTCGCGGACGGTCGTTTCGCCGAGTCGGATCTCGTGGTAGTCGGTGGACCATTCCCTGTCCCGGACCCGGACCCACTCGACCGGACCCGAGGAGCCGGTCCGTTCCCGCAGCATGCCGACCGCGCCCGTCTCGTGCCACTGCCGGGCACGTGCCAGCAGTTCCGCGCGAGTGTCCTCACCGAGCAGCGCCGCCTCGCCGAGCAGGCCGTGGGCAAGACCGACGGAGCCGCTGTCGACGGCCCGCAACCGCGGGGTGGTCCCGTCGGGCAACCGACGGTCCACATCCGCGCCGCCCTCCACCAGAGAGTCGGCGGCCAACGAGTCGAACGCGGCGATGGCCAGGCAGAGTGCAGAGGTTCCCTGCTCGTCGACGGCATTGGGATCCGCCCCGTCCTCCAGGAGCATCCTGACCGCGTTCTCGTCCCCTCTCCGCACCGCCGAGATGAGTGGATCCTCGCCCATACCCCTAAGCCCCCGTTACTCTCGATCGCCGGCCGTCAGAACAGCAGCAGGCCCGCAGGCGCGTGGTCGGCCAAGTGCTTCCACACGCCCCGGGCCGGAGCCAGGGTGACGGACAGGCCGACGATGTCGCCGCCCCTGGCGGGACAGTCTGTCACGGCCGGTCCTTCAACGGTCGGCCGTGATCGCCGCTCGGGCCTGGTCCGCGCCGACCACCTCGCCGTCGAGGCCGGACTGGTGCAGGTCCCCGCCGGGGGCTTCGATGCGTCCGGCGTCGGCCAGGCCGCCGGCCTTCACCGGGTCGAATCCGGCCGTGCGGATCAGCCGCTCGGCGGCCGCCGCGGCGTGCTCGTCGTCGGTGGCGTAGAGCAGCGCGGCCCGCTGCGGGGTGCGGTTCGCGCTCGCGGCGAGCGCCTCGGCGGCGAGGGTGCCGAACGCCTTGACGTAGTGGGCGCCCCCGGGCAGGAGCGCGGCGACGACGGACCCGGCCGACTGCCCGTCGGGCAGGGACCGCACCATCCGGCCCTGGTCGTCGAAGGCGATCGGGTTCGACGGGTCGACCACGACCTTGCCCACGAGCTGCGGCGAAACCTGCGGGATCAGCTCCTTGATGGTGTCGAGCCAGACGGCGAACACGACGGTGTCGGCCTCGGCGACGGCGTCCCGGACGGTGGCGGTGTGCGCGAGCGGTCCGAGCTCGTCCGCCAGCTCCTGGGCCCGCGACGCGCTCTTCCCCGTCAGGACGACGTGCTCTCCTCCGGCGACCAGGTGCCGGGCGACAGCGCCGCCGATGTTGCCCACGCCCACGATTGCGGTGGTCATGTTCCTCAGCCTTCCTCTCCGCGAATGTAGGGGTCAGGTGTTCCTCGGATGCCCCGGAGGTTGTCGGGCAGTAGCCCGAATGCCTGAGACGCCACCCGGTCGAGGGTGGTGGGGTTCCCGGCGGCGACGCGGGTCCGGTGGCTCCTACGCGCGGCCGCCCTGCGGCCAGCCCTGGGCGTCGAACACGGCGGTGGGGTCGAGGTAGTCGCGCCAGTGCGCCACCTTGCGGTCCTTGACGGTCACGACGGAGACGAAGCGGTTGTCGTAGGGCCGCCCGGTGTGAACCGAGGTGCCGTGGACCTCGTACTCCAGGACGACCACCGAGGTCTCGGGGTCGCGGTGGACGCGGAGGTTGTCCGCGCCGTGCAGCGTCACGTAGTCGCCGTAGTCGCTGTACAGGTCGACGATCGCCTGGCGTCCCTCGACGCGCCTGGGGTATCCCGGCACGGTGATCACGAACTCGAAGACCACGTCCTCGGCCAGCAGGTCGTAGTAGTCCTCCCCGTCGACCAGGCCGTCCAGCCCCTCCTTGACGATGCGGAAGAACGGGCTGTTCGCCCCGACCAGAGGGGTGTCGTCGTCGACGGTCCTGCTCACTTCTCCTCCAGGGGCCAGGTGCGGGTGTGGCGCTCGGCGAACTCGCGGACGGTCGTGGCCGGCCCGCCGGTGACCTTCTCGGTGTCGCCGGTGAGCCGGCGCAGCACCAGAGCGTAGTCGGCGGGGGTACCGGCGGCGACCGCGCCGTCGACCACGTCTCCTGGTCGGTGTCCTCGTGGCGGACGGGGCGCGGTTGAGGAGCCCGGCCTCCGGTGCTCTGATTCAGGTGTCGCACCCGTCCGGAGGGAGTCACCGTGTCGCCCCACGATCCGATCCCGCCCCAGGAGGCCGCGGACCGGCTGGCCATCCGGGAGCTCGTCGACGCCTACGCGCACTGCGCCGACCGCCGTGACGCCGAGGGGCAGATGGCCCTGTTCACCGAGGACACCCGCTTCCTGGTCTTCATGGACGCCACCGCGGCCGAGCCGACCCAGGAACTGCGCGGCCGCGACGCCCTGGCCCCGGTCTTCGACAACCTGAACACCTACCGAGCCACCACCCACTTCAACGGGCAGAGCACCGTCGTCCTGGACGGCGACCGGGCGAGCGGCGAGAGCTACTGCCTGGCCCACCACGTCTCCTACGGCACGGACGCCGAGCGGTCGATCATGATCGCCTCGATCCGCTACCTGGACCGGTTCGTCAAGCGCGACGGGGAGTGGTTCTTCGCCGAACGACGGCTGATGGTCGACTGGACCGAGACCCGCCCCAGCACCCCCTGAAGCAGACAGTCCGGGGCGCGGCGAACCTCGTCCCGTCAGGCGAGGAATCCGCCGTCGACGGCGAGGTGGCTGCCGTTGACGTAGGCGGCGTCGTCCGACAGCAGGAACGCGATGGCGGTGGCGATCTCGCGCCCGGTGCCGACCCGGCCCATGGGGATGCCGGTCCCGGCGACCCGCCTGGTGTCCTCGGGGTTGGCCCGGGTCATCTCGGTGTCGATGACGCCGGGTTGGAGTTCGTTGACGCGCACCCCCTGGCCGCCGAACTGGATCGCGGCGGTGCGGGTCAGGCCGCGGATGCCGTGCTTGGCGCTGGAGTACTCGGCGGTGGGGCCGCCGCGGTCGGCGAACACGCTGGAGACGTTGACGATGGCGCCGCCGCCCGAGGCGAGGATCGCCGGGATCTCGTACTTGATGCCGTAGAAGAGGCTGTTGAGGTCGATGTCGACGGTGCGCCGCCACTGCTCGGGGGTCATGTCGGGCAGCGGGGTGAAGTCGCCGGAGACCCCGGCGTTGTTGACGGCGTAGTGCAGCGCGCCGAACGCCTCGACCGTACGGGCGACCGCCCGCTCGTTGTCCTCGGGGCGGCTGACGTCGCCGGGGACGGCGAGGGCCCGCCCACCCGCGGCGGTGACCTCGGCGACCACCTCGGCGAGCCGGTGCTCGCGGCGGCCGACGACGGTGACGGCGGCGCCGCGCTCCGCCAGCAGGATCGCGGTGGCGCGGCCCATGCCCGAGCCGGCGCCGGTGACCAGTGCGGCCTTGCCGTGGAACGGTCGCATGTCCGGGTTCTCCCTTCGGGACCTTGGGACTTCGGGACTTCGCGGCGGCCGTCTCAGCCGTTGGCCGGCAGGTCGACGGGGTAGGCGGCGCCGGTGTCGGCGGACGCGGAGACGGCCTGCCAGACGGTGGCCTCGGCGAGCTGGCCGCGGGAGTAGTCCAGCGCCATGTCCGCGGCGCCGGCGCCCAGGAGCAGGTGGGTGGGCAGCCGGTCGGCGTGAACGATCCGGACGAGGATCTGCGCCGCGCGGTCGGGGTCGCCCACGGCCGCCCCGCCGCCGCGCAGGAGGTCGGCCAGGGCGCCGACGGTGGCGCGGTAGTCGGCGGGTACGTCGTCGACCTCCATCGAGGCCCCGGCCCAGTCGGTGGCGAACCCGCCGGGCTCGACGACGAGGTAGCGGATGCCCAGCGGCGCGGTCTCGGCCGCCAGGACGCGGGTGAAGCCGTCCACGGCGAACTTCGCCGCCTGGTAGGAGCCGAGCCCCGGGGTGGCGCCGACGCGCCCACCGACGGAGGAGAACTGGATCACGATGCCGCCGCCCTGTTCCTTCAGCAGCGGGATCGCGGCCTTGGAGACGTGGTAGACGCCCCAGAAGTTGGTGTCGAACTGGCGGCGGAAGTCCTCCTCGTCGGCGGTCTCGACCGGGGCGAGGTTGGCGTACCCGGCGTTGTTGACCACGACGTCGACGGAGCCGAAGGCCGTACGGGCGGCGGCGAAGGCGGCCTGGACCGCGGCCGGGTCGGTGACGTCCAGGGCGACGGGCAGGACGCGGTCGCCGTGGCGGGCGACCAGGTCGTCGAGCTGCTCGGGCCTGCGGGCGGTGGCGACGACCCGGTCACCGGCCGCCAGGGCGGCCGAGGCCAGGGAGCGGCCGAAGCCGCGCGAGGAGCCGGTGATGAACCAGGTGCGGGTGTCGGTGTGGGTGCTCATGGATTTAGTGAAACACCGTTGCGCTAATAACGCAACGCCGGATTGTTATTACCGCAACCACGTTTCGCTAGACTCGACGGCGTGACCGACTCCGACTTCCAGCGCGCGCGCACCCCCGAGGCCAAGCGCGCCCGCGAGGACGCGATCCTCGCCGCCGCCGCCCGCCTGGCCACCGCCAACGGCGTCCGCGAGGTGACCGTGACCGCCATCGCCGACGAGGTCGGCATGCACAAGTCCGCGATGCTGCGCTACTTCGAGACGCGGGAGGACATCTTCCTGCGGCTCGCCGCCGAGGCCTGGCAGGACTGGTCGGCCGAGGTCCGCGGCCGCCTCGCCGCCCTCACCCCGTGCGAGACCGCCGCGGACCCCGAATGGGCCCACGGAGCCCTCGCGATCGCGGGCGTCCTGGCGCAGTCGCTGGTGGCCCGCCCGCTCTTCTGCGACCTGCTCGCGCACACCCCGTTGAACCTGGAGCGCAACGTCTCCCTCGACACGGTCCGCGCGTTCAAGGTCCGCGCCATCGCCGAGGTGGACGCGGTCGGCGCGGCCCTCGGCTCCATCGCCCCGCTCGGCGCCGACCAGGCCCGCAGCGTCGTCACCACCGCCACCTCGATGGCCGGCGCCCTGTGGCAGATGGCCGCCCCCGGCACCCGCCTGCGCGCCTTCTACGAGACCGACCCCGAGCTCTCCCACTCCGTCGTCGACGTCGAGCCCCGCCTCACCGACATCCTGGCCGCCCTGCTCACCGGCTACGCCGTCGCCGCCACCCGGCACGCGGGCGACGGATGGCCCCACGACACGCCCTGACCCCCGCGCCGCTCCACCCCGGCCTCCGCTCCACCCCGGCCTCCACCGCGCCCCGGCTTCGCACCGGTGCACGGAGTGACCGGGAAGCAGGTGCCTGTCCGTAATGAACGATTGTGTTCCCTATGCCCCGGGGATACCGTCGGTAGTGGTGAACGAATCCGTCCCCTTCCCGTCGTTCACCCCCGAACCCTTTGGGGGACCGCCATGGCCACCTCGCGCGCCCTGGCCGAGGCTTCGCCCGCGACCGCACGTCGGGGCCAGCACCCGGGGATTGCACTCACCGTCATCGCGGCGACACAGCTGATGGTCGTCCTGGACATCACGATCGTGAACATCGCGCTGCCGCACATCCAGCAGGCGCTGAAGTTCAGCACCACCGACCTGTCCTGGGTCATCAACGCCTACACCCTGACCTTCGGCGGGCTGCTGCTGCTCGGCGGGCGGGCGGGCGACATCCTCGGGCGGCGGCGGGTGTTCGTCGTCGGCGTGCTGGTGTTCAGCCTGGCCTCGCTGCTCGGCGGCGTCGCGCAGTCCTCCGCCTGGCTGCTGGCGGCGCGGGCCCTGCAGGGCGTGGGCGGGGCCATCGCCTCGCCGACGGCGCTGGCGCTGATCGCCACCAACTTCAAGGAGGGCCAGGAACGCAACCGGGCCTTCGGGGTCTACTCCGCCGTCGCCGGGGCCGGTGGCGCGATCGGCCTGCTGCTCGGCGGCATGCTCACCTCCTGGCTGTCCTGGCGCTGGGTGCTCTTCGTCAATGTGCCGATCGGCATCGCGATCGCGCTACTGGCGCCGCTCTACATCAACGAGTCCGAGCGCCACCCCGGCCGCTTCGACCTGCCCGGCGCCCTCACCGCCACCGCGGGCATGGTCTCCCTGGTCTACGGCTTCATCCGCGCCTCCGACCACGGCTGGACGGACCCGGTGACGCTCACCGCCTTCGGCCTCGCCGTGGTCCTGGTCGCGGCGTTCGTGGCGAACGAGCGGCACGCACGCCAGCCGATCATGCCCCTGCGCCTCCTACGGGACCGCAACCGCTCGGGCGCGTACGGACTGCTGCTCTGCGTGGCCGCGACGATGTTCAGCATCTTCTTCTTCATCACCCTGTTCGTCCAGGAGATCCTCGGCTTCAGCCCGCTGCGGGCCGGCTTCGCGTTCCTGCCGATCAGCGTGGCCATCGTCGGCGCCGCCCAGTTCGCCGCCCGCAACCAGCTGCGCTTCGGCCCCAAGCCCTTCCTCGTCGCCGGCTCGCTCCTGGTGCTGGGCGGGGTCGCCTGGGCGACGCAGATCGACATCGACAGCAGCTACATCGGCGGCATCCTCGGACCGACCATGATGTTCGGCTTCGGCATGGGCTCGATCTTCGTCCCCGCCACCCTCACCGTCGTCTCCCACGTCGCCCCGCACGAGACCGGCGCCGCCACCGGCATGCTCAACACCACCCAGCAGGTCGGCGGCTCGCTCGGCCTGTCGATCCTGGTCACGGTGTACGGCACGGCCAGCCGCACCGAGGCCCGGCAGCAGGCCGGGGCCTTCCTCCGGCAGGCCACCCCGCAGCAGGCCGCCCAGTTCCGGGCCACCGGCCGGCTCCCGGAGCCCTACTCCTCGCAGGTGCTGGTGCACGGGATCGCCACCGCCTTCCAGCTGGGCCTGGTGTTCGCCGCGCTGGCGGTGGCGATCGCGGTGTTCGTCATCAAGGTCAGCCGGGTGCCGGTGCCGCCCGCCGTCAGCCCTTCGGGGGGAGGTGCTTGACAGGGCGTCAGGGTGAACGGGAGAGTCTTCCCCGTAATGGTTTTCATCTTCGATAACCGTTTGCGGGTGACCCCTGCCCGCCACGGGTCGAAGCCCGACCCGTTCCCGAAACCCCGACGCACCCCCCCGAAAGAGGACACCCATGTCGCTCGACGTCTCCCCCGCCCTCCTCGCCCAGGCCCAGCAGGGCCGCGTCGACGAGGCCGAGTTCCTCAACACCGTGCGCGCCTCGCTCCCGTACGCCTACCAGGTCGTCGCCGGGCTCAGCACCGAACTCGCGGCCGGCGAAGCGGAGTTCACCACCGACAACACCACGCCCAGCGACGAGCAGCGCGCCCAGCTGCTGCGCGCCCTCGCCAGCAACGCGATCCGCGGCAGCCTGGAGAACCACTTCGGGGTGAAGCTCGCCTTCGTCAACTGCCACCGGGTCGGCGCCTTCCGCCCCGGCACCGAGGACGGCGCGGCGTACCGCGAGTTCACCTCGCTGCACAACCAGATCCGCAACCAGAGCCCGGAGCTGCGCAGCTGCTGACGGCGCCCCGGTGCGGCGGCTCCCACCCGGCCCGACGGGGTGGGATCCGCCGCCGTACGTGTCGCCGTGTTGCGCACCGTTGCGGGCCGTTGCGGGCCGGTGTCCGGATCGCGCGTCGATCTTGTCGGGCGGCGCGGCGGCTGCGTACGTTCGAAACGCACCACCCGACCGGCCCGCCCCCGGGCCGCCCCTCACCCCGCGGAGCCCACCATGTCGCCGAACCCCCGACCGCTGCGGAAACTCGGCTTCCTCACCATCGGGCTCTTCGACGAGACGGACCCGCGCCGCGGCCACGAGTCCACCCTCGACCTCATCACCCTCGGCGAGCGGCTCGGCTTCGACAGCGCCTGGCTGCGCCACCGCCACCTCCAGTACGGCATCTCCTCCCCGGTCGCCGTGCTCGCCGCCGCCACCCAGCGCACCAGCCGCATCCAGCTCGGCACCGCCGTCACCCCGCTCGGCTGGGAGAACCCGCTGCGGCTCGCCGAGGACCTGGCCACCGTGGACGTGCTCTCCGGCGGGCGGCTCAACCCCGGCTTCAGCGTCGGCCCGCCCACCCACTACGCGCACCTGCGCGACGCGCTCTACCCCGACACCGGCGACCAGGAGGACTTCAGCCCCCGGCGCGCCGAGCGGCTGCTCGCCCTGGTCCGCGGCGAGGACGCCTCCGACTTCGCCGGCACCGAGGGCATCGAGGTGTACTCCCGCCGTGTCCAGCCGCACTCCCCCGGGCTGGCCTCCCGGCTCTGGTACGGCGCCGGCAGCCTGCGCTCGGCCCGCTGGGCCGGCGAGCAGGGGCTCAACCTGCTCACCAGCAGCGTCGTGAAGGCGGAGGGCGACGACGCGGAGCCGCTCGACTTCGCCGCCATCCAGGCCGCCCAGATCCGCGCCTTCCGCGAGCGCCACCCCGACGGCGACCGCGCCCGGGTCTCCCAGGGCCTGGTGGTCATCCCCACCGACAGCGCCACCCCCGAGCAGCGCGCCAAGTACCAGGCCTACGCCCTCGCCCGCGCCCCGCGCACCCTCGCCCCGCAGGGCCCGGCCCGGCTGCTGTTCGCCCCCGACCTGGTCGGCACGACCGAGGAACTCGTCGAGCGGCTGCACGCCCACGCCGGCTACCGCGAGGTCGACGAGGTCGCCTTCGCCCTGCCGTTCACCTTCGAGCACGAGGACTACACGCAGATCCTCACCGACCTGGCCACCCGCCTCGGCCCCGCCCTCGGCTGGACCCCCGGCCAGGACTGACCGACCGCACGACTCCCGGGGGAGCACCATGGACGTCGACACCCTCGACACGGCCGGCGGCTACGGCCACCTCGTGAACCGCCGACGGCTCAGAACTCGCTGGTGTCCACGTCCAGTTCGAACGGCTCGGGCAGCCGCACCGGCACACCGAACGGGTGCGGCCCCTCCACCCTGGTGTAACCGAGCGCACCCGGCTGGGAGAACAGCGTGCACGCCCGCTCCTGCCGGTCCACCAGGAGGTAGAGCGGCGCACCGAACTGGGCGTAGCGGCGGCGCTTCACCGTCCGGTCGGTGTCGGCGTTCGACGGGGACGTGACCTCGACCACGAGGACGGTCTGATCGGGAAGCAACGCACCGGGGTTGTTCACCGCCAGTTTCACCGGCACAAGGGCCAGGTCCGGGATGTAGTAGTTCTCGGTACCGGGCAGGTCGAGGTCGCCCGAGCCTGAACGCAATCCGAGTTCGCGCTGGCGGGGTCCGATCTGCAAGCGGATCAGATCGACGGTGTTCTCATGCTCCCAGGACGGCGACACGGGGGTGATGACTCCCTCAACGATCTCAACGCGTTCACCCGCGATGTGCTGAATCGCATACTTGAGGGCTTGCTCCGGGTTCGGCACGTGGCTGTAGTCGCCCGGGCCGATGTGCGCTGTGCTCACGTAGTGCTCTCCTGTCCGGCGCTGGTCTCAACGCTCAGGGGCTGCCCGGCGGAAAGACTACCGGGGTAACACCGCCGCATATGCACGCGCCACCAGACCTACCCGCCAAAACCGGACAACCTCGGGAAGCCGCCGCCCCGAGCCGGATCACCGTCACCAGGCATCAAGTCGCCGGTCAGAGCAGGCGCTTGATCTCGCCGCGTGCCCGGTAGAAGCCGCCCGAGGCGGACTCCCGGACCTCGGCGACCAGGTAGCGGGCGCCGGGGATGCGGATGTCCTTGGGGAACTGCACGCGCCAGGACGGGTCGTAGCCCTGCGAGAGCACCCGCACGCGCAGCCGGGTGCCGTCCTGGACGCACTCGACCTCGACCTCGCCGCCGGTCCGGGCGGTGGCCACCGTGACCGTCTCCAGCCCGGCGCCGGCCCGCACCGGCTCCCAGCCCGCGCCCTTGACCTCGGCGGTCTTCGGCAGCGTGCCGTCCTCGGCCGCCCGCACCGCCTGCTCACTGGCGTCCAGGCAGGCCAGCGAGCCGTCCGTCGTCACCAGGTAGAGCCGCCCCTCCCGGTACTGCATGCTGTACGCCGAGCCGCAGCCGGTGGCGAGCTTCCACAGCCGCGTCCCGTCGGCGGCGAAGCAGTACACCGAGGAGTGGTTGTCCCCCGCGAAGACGTACTCGCCGTCCGGGGAGGCCGCGCAGGAGAACACGCCGGCGTCGCAGCGGTAGGCGGCCACCTCGGCGCCGTCCGACTTGCGCAGCCGGTGCACCCAGCCCTGCCCGGTGCCGGCGAACACCGCGTCGGCCTCCTGCCAGCCGAACAGCACCCCGCCCCGGGTGGGGGTGTACCAGCGCTGGTCGCCGCTGCGGTTGTCGTAGCGGGCGACCCCGCGCGAGTGGCCGTGGTAGACGCCGTCGGCGTCGCAGCGCACCATCCAGCCGGACCGGCCGTCGGCCTGACGGCGCCACTGGAACTCGTCCTCGTGGTCCACCGTGGTCAGCCCGCCGCGCTCGTCGGCGACGCCCAGCACGCCGTCGTGGATGTCGAGCCAGAAGATGTCCACGTCCTGGGCTATCTCGTACGCCACCCGCGGGATCTTGCCGCCCAGGTCGTACACCTTGCCGTCGTCGCAGCCGGCGTAGATCCACCAGTCGTCCGCGACGATGCACTTCACGCCGTCCGGCAGGCCGTAGCGGGCCGTCACCTCGCCGTCGTGGGTGAGGGTGTAGACGTCGCCGCGCTCGTTGCCGACCCAGGCGTGCTCCTCGCCGACGAAGATCCCGAAGGCGGGCGAGCCGGAGCGGAAGCGCCACAGCAGCGGCGCCTGGCGGGCGGTCGAGCGGCTGCTGACGATCTGCCGCCTGGTCACCTCCCGGCGCTGGCGCACGCCCCGGACGGCCGGGGCGTAGCCCTTGCGGACCTTCTCGCCGATCTTCTTCGCCGCCGCCGAGGCCGCCTTCTCCGGGCTCGGGTACGTCGTCGCCTTGCTCTGCCCGGGCTCGCCGATCCGCCCGTACCGTACCGTCACCACCTGGCCGGCGAGCCGCACCTCGTAGAACTTGTGCGCACTCCCCTCGTCCTCGGACAGTTCGAGGTACGTGACCTGCTCTTCCACGGCGACGGACACGGCGCGGTCCCCTTTCGGGCGACGGAGATTTCGGGCAAGGGAAGCGGGAGCCGGCGGGACCCGCCCGCCGACACCCCACAAGCTACGACCGGGCACTGACAATCGGCTCCGGTCACGGGCGGGACCCGTGAGGTCGGCCCGGGTCGGCCAGGAGGGCGCAGCCTCCAAGATCCCCGACCTCGTCGCCCTCGATCAGCTCTGCGTCTCCTCGCGGCGTCCGACAGCGGCCGCATCGGGTACGACGAGCAGCTTGCCGGTGGTACGCCGAGCCTCCAGATCGCTGTGGGCCCGGGCGGCCTCGGACAGTGCGTAGCGGCCCGTCACGGTGACCTCAAGCGCCTTGGAGCGCACCCACTCGAACACATCGGCGGCCCGTCGGAGCAGTTCGGACCGATCGGCGATGTAGTGCCCGAGGCTGGGCCGGATCAGGGTCAGCGAACCGCCGTGGGCGAGCCGAATCGGATCGAACGGCGGCACGGCACCACTTGCCGCGCCGAAGAGCACGAGATGGCCGCGGGTTCGCAGGCTCGCGAGGCTCGCATCGAAGGTGTCCGCGCCGACGCCGTCGAAGACGACCGGCAGTCCCTGACCGCCGTTGAGCCGCCTCACCTCGGCTGCGAGATCGTCGACCGCGGAGGAGAGGATCACCTCGGCGGCCCCGGCACGCTTCGCCAGCTCGGCCTTCGCCGTGGTCGACGTCGTGCCGATCACCCTGCCGCCGAGATGGGTGATGAGCTGGGTCAGAAGCAGCCCCATGCCACCGGCAGCCGCATGCACGAGCACCGTGTCGCCCCCCTGAACCGGGTAGGCGTCCTTGACGAGATAGTGCGCGGTCATGCCTTGGAGGAGCACGGCGGCGGCTGTCTCGAAGCCGATGTCGTCGGGCAGCGGCACCAGCCGGGAGGAGTCCACGACGGCCCGCTCGGCGTACGCGCCGGGAATCTCCACCCAACCGACCCGGTCCCCGACTGCGACGTCAGCGACGCCGGGTCCGACTTCGACGACCGTTCCGGCGCCCTCGGCGCCCGGGGTGAAGGGCAGCGGGACGCTGTACCGGCCCTCGCGGTGGTAGACGTCGAGGAAGTTGACCCCGGCTGCGGCGACCTCCACGACCGCTTGGCCCGGGCCCGGCGTCGGTTGATCGATATCGACCAGTCGCAGCACCTCGGGACCGCCCACTTCGGACATCTGAATCGCTCGCATGACCCCTCCTGAAACGGCAGACTTCCCTCACCGAACTCCACTCGTGGCGATCTTATTTCCGCTCGCGGTGAGGTGCCGTAGCCGTCACGTCCAGGTCAGCGGCATGAAGCCGGCCGTGCCGCGGCGACTGCCCTGGAGCCCGCGGCTGCGGCTGCGGCTGCGGCTGCGGCTGCGGCTGCGGCTGCGGCTGCGGCTGCGGCTGCGGCTGCGGCCGAGCATCGTTCAGCGTGCCGGCTCAGGAGGTTCGGTGGGCCTGTCGAAGGAGGTGTTCCCGCTCGGAGCGGCTGGTGGTCTGCTCCGCGGCCGCGCGATAGTGCGTGACTGCGGCCTCGTGGTCACCGGCCAGGTCGAGCAGTTGGGCCCGCACCGCCCCGCCCTCCCCGGTCCGGCCGACCGCCCAGGCGGCGGCGTCGCGGGCCACCGCCATGCCGTAGAGGGTGGCCTTGTGCCGCTCCTGACTGCGGCTGGGCACCTTCAGGCCGGCGGTGCCGACCAACGCGCCTCTGCCGCGTGCGGCAACGGTGTTGTCGAAGGCGCCGATCAGGGTGCCCGGCCCGTCCTGGGCAGCGGCCAGGCGGCGCAGCGTCGCGGCCAGGGGCTTGTCGGCCTCCTCGGCGTGGCTGGAGGTGAAGGCGCTCGGTGTCTCGCGCAGCGCGGCCAGCCGGAAGCGCCGGTACGGTTCGGCGTCGGCGACACCCAGCGGGCGGAGGGTGATCAGGTCAGCCGAGGCGGACACGGGTGCACCTCGTCACGTACGGGAGGGCGATCTCCTCGCGGCCGGCCAGGTCCGGGTGGGTGGCGAGCAGCTGCTCGACGTCGGCCAGCAGGCGGACCCGCTCGTCCTCGGGCAGCGCGATCACATAGCTGCGCGAGGCGACCATGTCGACGATCCCGGCCCGGGTCGTGACGTGCTCCCAGCGGATCTCCAGCCGCTCGGGCGCTCCGAACGGCGCCGGGAGGGCCGGCCGGGTGTCGATCCGCTGCGGCGTCGAACGGTGCATCAGCACGCCCAGGGCTGCCGCCCACGGCTCGGACTCGTCCCGGACGTTCCACACCAGCGCGAGCGTCCCGCCGGGGGCGAGCACCCGGGCGATCTCCGGCACGGCGGCCGCCTGGTCGAACCAGTGCCAGGCCTGGGCCACCACCACGGCGTCCACGCTGCCGTCCGGCAGCGGGATGCGCTCGGCCGAGCCCGCCCGGACGGCCGCCTTCGGCACGGCCGCGGCCAGCCGGGCCCGCATCCCCTCGTCGGGCTCGACCGCCACCACGTCCAGGCCCGCCTCGACCAGCAGTCCGGTCAACTTGCCCGTCCCGGCGCCCAGGTCGAGCACCCGGCGGGCCTCCCGGGGCACCGCCGAGCCGACCAGCGCCCGGGGGTAGCCCGGCCGACCGTGCTGGTACGCGTCCGCCGCCACGCCGAACGACCGCGCCCGCAGCCTGCCGGCCCACCGCCTGGTCGCCCCCTGCCGCGTCATCCCGCAGGCCCGCCCGATCTCCTCCCAGGTCGCTTCCCGCCCGCGCCGCAGCTCCTCCACCAGCTCCGTCCGCCGCTCCTCCAGCGCCTCGATCACCCCCGACAACCGCCGCAGCCCCTCCACGCCGCCGCCACCGGCCACGTCCTCCGCCACCCGCCGACCAAGATCACCTGTCTCCATGGCCCGGCACTGTACGGAGCTTCGGCGGCAACCGTCAACACCCATTGCTCGGCAGCGCAACATCTGTTGCCCCCGGCGCGCGTCACCGGCCCCGGCCGTGGTGCGGCCGGGGCCCGTCAGCTGCCCGCTGTCACAGCGGCCGGAGGGTGAGCGCGAACTGCGGAAGCGTCAGCAGGAGCAGGGCGGTGCCGGCCTCGATCCAGCGGTACTTCGCGCGGATGATCGCACTGGTACCGGCCAGCGCCGACAACAGCGGCCCCGCCGGGTCGTGCCCGGCCCGCTCGAAGGCGCGGCGCAGCCGCTCGGGGCCCGCCCCCGGCGCGATGTGCTCGAAGTACCCCGGACCGTCCGCACCACCCCGCCGCCCCTTGCGGTGGCGCGGCACCAGCGCGGAGGCGAAGCAGCCGACGGCCAGCAGGGCGCTGGCCGTGGCGCTCCATCGCAGGAACGGAACCAGCCAGGCCAGGGAGCCGGCGCCGGCACCACCGTCCAAGGGGATGAAGGTGGCGAGCACCGCACCGGTGAACGCCAGGAACACGGCGGCCTTGGTGTCGGCCCGGACGAGTTCCGCGCTGTTGGCCGCCATCAGGCGCTCCATCGCCGACACCAAGGGCGGGCTGGACGCCGCCGTCGGCGCGATCGGCCGGCGGCTCCTGCCCCTGGAGCGCCCGCGCGGCCCGGCGACCGTGCGCCGCCGCGACGGCTGCCGGCGCACACGTATCCGCACACGCGCCGTCCCGGTCACCGCGGACTCCCGTTCGGCACACCGCCGGACCAGCCGTTGACGTTCGAGTGGAGCTTGACGAAGTCCGGCCCCGGCCCCGGGGGCTGCGGGGGTTGCGAGGGGTACGAGGCGGGCCCGGGGACCTGCCGTCCGAGGGCGACCAGGCGGTCGCGCAGCATCTTGGACAGCTCCTGCTGCTCCTGCCCCGTCAACTTGCCCAGCATGAGCGCCATCTGGTCCTCCCAGGTGGTCTCGCCCCGCAGCAGGTCGCCGTTCTTGACCACCCAGTCCAGGACGTCGCGCACCTCGTCGGGCTTCCTGGCCAGCCAGAGGGCCGCGAGGGCGACCGGTCCCTCCTGCACCTGGCGCCGGCAGAACGCGTACTCCTCCTCGCTTTTGACCGTCCAGTCGAAGGGCACGTCCGTCACGTCCGGTTCCCCGAGGCGCAGTTCATTGCCATGCTCGGAGGCGGAGACGTCCGTGACGCGGTAGCCGAGGCCGTAGTGGGGCAGCACGTACGGAGCCGCGAGGTACTGCACCAGCTCATCGGGGCCCAACCTGGTGCCCGAGGCGGCGAACTGCTCTCTGAGCTGGCGCAGTCGGACGTCGAGGTCCTTGCGGACCGGCAGCCCGCCCCGGTTGGTCCGGGTCTGCACGACCCGCGCGGCGTCGTGGACCCACCACAGGAAGTGGACCTCCAGCGGTTCCGTGCCGTACGAGGTGCGGAGACGGACCGTTCGCACGCCCGGCCGCTCGTTGAGGTCCACCAGGTACGCCTGGTCGAAACCGCGCAACCCCAGCCGCGCGGCGACCCCGTCCTCCGCCCCCATGCCTGACGGTCGCGGGCGGCCCTTCCCCAGCTGCTGGTAGAGCCCGTGGCGGTCCCCCAGCACCAGGGCACAGTCGCGCCGACCGGACCAGCGGTGCCGGAGGATCTCCCGCCAGGGGGCACGGGTGGCCTGGGTGTAGACGGGCGGGTCGGTGTCGACGGTCATCGGGGGCCTCCGAAGGCAGGGGCGGAGCGGAACGGCTGCGGCTCGCCGCGCCGCCAGGCCTCCAGGGCGCGGTGGGCGATGTCGCGGCCGACGAGGTCGGGGTTGTCACTGCTGTCGATCTCGACCATCAGCCTCAGCTCGCCAGGGCGCATCTCCCGGGCGAGCGCCGCGAGCAGCGTCTCCACCCCGGTGCGAAGGGGTTCGTCCCAGACCGCCCGACGGCACCAAGCGAGCAGCCACGTGCACGAACGCTGGAAGAGGGCCTCGTCATTGAGGCAGTGCCGGACGAAGGCGATCACCGGTTCACTGAACTCGCCTTGCACGGGAAGCTGTTGATGAAACCACGACGGGTCTCGAAGCAGATCGAGGAAGGCCGTGTACGCGAGCGCGGCGTCATTCTTCGACTGGTCCGCCCACTCCATGAGCTTGCGGAAAACGGCCGCCTGGTTTCCTCCCGCGAAGAGGCTCCCCAGTGCCCAGCGAACGTTCACGGCGACGGTGCGCTCGGCCTCCTCTTCCCCTCGATAGCAGCGCCGGAGCAGTGAGAGCGCGAATTCCGGTCGGGCCGCTCCGAAGTCTCCTCCACAGGCAGCGGCCGTGGTCGACCGGAGCTGCCAGCCGCCGTTGAAGCTCCAGCGGTCGAGGCGGTGCTTCACCTCGCTGACGAGAATCGGGTCCTGGGCCGCGATCCCCAACGCGTAGGCGGCGATGCTCTGGCTCTGCGTGTGCTCGGACCTGGCCAACCTGCGAATGTGAAGCAGTGCCTGACGGCCGCCGCTCCACCCCGTGGCGAGCCCCACCACTCGGCCCATGGGCTCGGCCAGGTCGGACTCGGTACCGGGAACCGTGTTGATCCACTCGGTCAGGAGTCCCGAGACCTCCCCGTACTGCCGCCACACGTGCCGCAGAACCGTCTCCGCCTGCCGGTGCCGTTTGAAGCGGATCGGCTCCACCGTGTAGGAGTAGCTCGATGTCCTCCACGTCCCACCCGGCGCGTACTCGGCCCGGATGATCGCCAACAACTCGTCCAGAGACCGCCGGAAGACGAATCGGGGATTCGGCCGCGGGGGCTCGCCCCGCGTCGGCCGGCTCTGCTCGCCCTCCCCCTCCGCACCCGACCTCAGCACCGCGTCCAGGCGGCCGTCGGCCAGCTTGAGCAACCGGTCGGTCTCGTTCCGGACGATCCGGTGGTCGAGGCCCTCCAGGACGCTCGTGACCAGCAGCAACGCCAGCGCGTCCGGGTCCTCGCGGATCTCCTTCAGGAGGTCGGGGACCTCCGTCTCCGCGAGGAAGCTGAGCCGCTGGCCGAGGTCGGCCGGGTCGGGGCCGTCATCTCCGGACCGGCTCACCTCGTCCACGAGTTCGGCGACCTGGGCCGGCATCAGCTCGGGCGCCAGCAGTTCGTCCAGGTCCGCTTCCAGCCGTTGGAGCAGCGCCCGGCGTCGTCCCTCGTGGGGCACCACGGCCTCCAGGCGCGCGTCGAAGACCGCGCGCGGCGACGGAGGCCTGTAGCGCACCGGGCTCAGGTCCAGATCGCGGGCCACGCCGCGCAGCCGGTCGGCGTCGTCCGGCAGCATGACCACCATGAAGGCCTTGGTGTCCTCCAGCCGCTGGCGCAGCTTGGCGATCGAGGCCGGTCCGAGCCGGACCGTGGGCGAGAGGCCGTGCACCAGGTAGCCGCGTGCCTCGGCGTGCGTCGGCCGCCAGGACGACAGGTCCGAGTCGCTGTCGAGCGCGCGCAGGGCCAGGCTGTTCCCGCTGCTCTCGACCAGCAGGTTGAGGGCGGTGGTCCGGCGCCCGGTGCCGGGTTCACCGGCGAGGAAGAGCAGGCGGGTGCCGAGCGTGCGCAGCGCCTCGGGGAAGCAGTCCGGCCTCGCGAATCCCGTCCGGGCGGCGAGGACCTCCATCCCGGAGATGGGGCCGTCCTGCGCCTCCACCCGCTCGCCGCCACCGGGGGCGGCCCCGGCGGCGCCGTTCTCGACGCGCTGGTCCCCGTGCACGGAGCCGGTGTTGATGTTGCCACCCGGCGCGTAGATGAACGGGCGGTCCGATCCCCACGCGGCGAACCGGTCCGTGAAATCGCCTTCGAGGTCGTCGGGGTCGAGGTCGGGGTCGAGGCCTCGGTCGTAGTCCCGGTCACGGTCACCCGGTGCGCCGGACGGCCCCTCGATGGCCGGGCGCTCGTCGGGGTTCACCGGCGGTGCTCGTTCTTGTCGCCGTGGACGATGTCGCCCAGGTTGCCGTTGACCGTCCCCACCTTGTGCCCCTCCACGCGGTCGCCGCCGTAGGAGTCACCGCGCACGTTGGTGACGCTCTGGCTGCCGTGCACCGTGCCGGCGTTCAGGTTGCTGCCGTTGCCCCGCTGGTTCACCGCCGTGCGCGGCGCGCGGCGCTGCTCCGTGCTCCCGTCCGCCGTCCGCTTCGCCCGTCCCTCCTTCTCCTCCCGTCCTTCCTTCTCCTCCACCACCGCGTCGCCGAGGATCCTGCGGTCGTACAGGTTCCCGGACGGCGTGGGCACGTACAGCCACGCCCGCTGGTCGAAGCGCTTGCCCTCGACGGTGGCCGGCACCTCGATGAAGTGGTCGGGGTGGCGCCCGGTGAAGCCGCCGGCCACCGCGTCCTGGTAGCAGCGGTCGGACAGGATGGCGGCGACCTGGGTGATGCTCGCGTTGGAGGCGGCCAGCATGGCCTTCACCGGGCGGGAGTCGAGCAGCCGGTGGGTGTCGTTGCGCGGGGTGCCGTTTCCGTCGAACTCGCCGCCGTCGTCCGGGAGCGGGCCGATGTTGAGGCTGACCCGCAGCCGGATGCGCACCGTCCCGACCGAGTGCACGTTGAACTCGGTGAGCACCTCCTGGAGGGTGTTCAGCCAGGGGTGGATCAGGAAGGGCATCCAGGCCGGGTCGAAGCCGAACACGTACCCGTCACCGGTCGAGTTGGGGAACCGCCGGTCCTTCCAGACCTCGCCCAGTCCGGCCCGCTCGAAGGAGAGCCGGAGCAGCTGCGGCACGTTCGCGCTGATGGTGCCGTGCTCGATCGCCGGGTACCCGGTGAAGTCCTTGGCGTCGACGGCGACGATGCCCCGGTACGGCGGGAGGTGCCGGCTGCGGCTGTACGGCAGGGCGCTGGCCTCGGGCATCGGCTGGTCGAACTCCGTCATTCTCTGCTCCTTGTCGTTCCCGTGCTGACCTTGCGCCACCAAGCTTCGCGATCCGGCGTCGCGCGGTGTGCTCGCTCGGTGCGGTACGCGAGTGACGGATGTCACATCCGAGGCCGCGCGGGTCAAAGGAGTGCTGGGACGGAGCGTCAGTCGCGTGGAACGTCAGCCGCGCGGCGGAGTGCGGGGAGGTCGTCGAGGGCGATGGACTTGCGGCCGGCTTCGACGCGGTGGGCGGCCAGGGCGGTGAGGCCCGCGGTGACGGTGTTCCGGGAGACGCCGAGGTGCTGGGCCAGTTCGTCCCGGGTCAGGGCGAGTTCGATCCGGCGGCCGGCCGTCGGCGCGGGGCCCGTGGAGAGGTCGGCCAGGGCGACCAGGGCGGCCGCCAGCCGGGGGACGACGTCGCCGCCGATCCGGGCCAGGTCGGATTCCCGCAGCCGGCCCATGGCGTAGCGGACCATCACGGGGAACAGCCCCCGCTCGGCGACGAAGCGCAGGAAGGCCTCCTTGGTGAGGACCGCGACCGTGCAGTCCGAGATCGCCTGGACGCTCGCGGAGCGGACGCCGTCGTCCAGGACGGCCACCTCGCCGAGGAGTTCGCCCGGGCCGCGGAAGGCCAGCAGCCGGACGTCCCCGTTGCGTTCCCGCCGGCTGACCTTGGCCACGCCGGTCCGCAGGGCGAGGACGTGGGTACCCGGTTCGCCCTGGCGCAGCAGGGTGGCGCCGATCGGGTGCCGGCGCTCGAAGGCCTCCTCCAGCATGCCCGCCCACACCGCGTCGCCCATGAGGTGGCGCAGGGTCCGACCCGGTGCGGCCGGTGTGCGGCTGTCGTGATCGTTCATGCGACGACCCTAGGGCCTGTCTTCGGGCTCCCGTCGTCCGCCCGGAGGGCGGGCGGGGCGGCGTTGGGGTGCGTGCATCGCAAGGCGGAGGAGGGAGCCACTGC
>NZ_JBHVEU010000037.1:0-32542 GCF_042802075.1 Kitasatospora sp. NPDC057518 | reverse complement strand
CCGACGGGCCGACCCTCGAAAGGGTCGGCCCGTCGGGGCGTCAGGACCCTTTACCGGTCGAGCAGTCCGAGGCTGCGGGCGGCCGCCTCCGGGTCGATCGGGACGATCTGCGGCTGCGGCGCGCCGGCCACCGCCCAGTCCGGGTCCTTCAGGCCGTTGCCGGTCACGGTGCAGACGATCCGCTGGCCCGGGTCGACCAGGCCGGCCTCCGCCTTGGCCAGCAGACCGGCCACCGAGGCGGCCGAGGCCGGCTCCACGAAGACGCCCTCCTGCGAGGCCAACAGCCGGTAGGCGGACAGGATCTGACGGTCCGTCACCTTGTCGATGAGGCCGCCGGACTCGTCCCGCGCGGCGAGCGCGAAGTCCCAGGAGGCCGGGTTGCCGATCCGGATCGCGGTGGCGATGGTCTGCGGCTTGAGCACCGGCGCGCCGTCCACGATCGGGGCCGAGCCGGAGGCCTGGAAGCCCCACATCCGCGGGGTGCGGGTGGCGAGGCCGTCGGCCGCGTACTCGCGGTAGCCCTTCCAGTACGCGGTGATGTTGCCCGCGTTGCCGACCGGCAGGACGTGGATGTCCGGGGCGTCGCCGAGCATGTCGACGATCTCGAAGGCCGCGGTCTTCTGGCCCTCGATCCGCACCGGGTTGACCGAGTTGACCAGCGCCACCGGGTACTTCTCGGACAGTTCACGCGCAAGGGTGAGGCAGTCGTCGAAGTTCCCGTCGACCTGGAGGATCCTGGCGCCGTGGACCAGCGCCTGGCCCATCTTGCCGAGGGCGATCTTGCCCTGCGGGACGAGCACCGCGGAGACCATCCCGGCCCGCACCGCGTACGCGGCGGCGGAGGCCGAGGTGTTGCCGGTGGAGGCGCAGATGACCGCCTGCGCGCCCTCCTCCTTGGCCTTGGAGATGGCCATCGTCATCCCGCGGTCCTTGAAGGAGCCGGTCGGGTTGGCGCCCTCGACCTTGAGGTAGACCTCGCAGCCCGTGCGCTCGGAGAGCACCTGGGCGGGGACCAGGGGCGTGCCGCCCTCCAACAGGGTGACCACCGGGGTGGCCGCGGTGACCGGCAGGCGGTCCCGGTACTCCTCGATCAGGCCGCGCCACTGGTGGGTGTGCGCGCCTCGGACGACGTTCTCGGCAACGGCGTTCATGGCTGGTTCCTTATTCCCCTTCGACCCGCATGATGCTGGCCACGTCCCGCACGCTGTCCAGCGCGCGGAGCTTGTCGACCGTCGCCGACAGCGCGGCGTCGGTGGCACGGTGGGTGACCACGACGAGCGAGGCGTCGCCGTCGCGGCCCTGCTGGCGCACGGTGTCGATGGAGACGCCGTGCTCGGCGAAGACGGATGCCACCTGGGCGAGCACGCCCGCGCGGTCGTCCACGTCCAGGCTGACGTGGTAGCGGGTGACCACCTCGTCCATCGGCTTGGCCGGCAGCCGCGTGTACACCGAGTCACCGGGGCCGGTGGCGCCGGCGAGCTTGTTGCGGCAGACCGCGACCAGGTCGCCGAGCACCGCGGAGGCGGTCGGCGAGCCGCCCGCGCCGGGGCCGTAGAACATCAGCCGGCCGGCCGCCTCGGCCTCGACGAACACCGCGTTGTACGCCTCGCGGACGGAGGCCAGCGGGTGCGACAGCGGGATCATCGCCGGGTGGACGCGCGCGGTGACGGACTCGCCGTCCGCGGCCCGCTCGCAGATCGCGAGCAGCTTGACCACGCAGCCCATCTCCTTGGCGGAGGCGATGTCGGCCGCCGTCACCTCGGTGATGCCCTCGCGGTAGACGTCCGCCGCGGTGACCTTGGTGTGGAAGGCGATGCCGGCCAGGATCGCGGCCTTGGCGGCGGCGTCGAAGCCCTCGACGTCGGCCGTCGGGTCGGCCTCGGCGTAGCCCAGCGCGGTGGCCTCCTCCAGCGCTTCCGAGTAGCCGGCGCCGGTGGTGTCCATCTTGTCGAGGATGAAGTTGGTGGTGCCGTTGACGATCCCCAGCACCCGGTTGACCTTGTCCCCCGCGAGGGACTCGCGCAGCGGGCGCAGCAGCGGGATCGCGCCCGCCACCGCGGCCTCGTAGTACAGGTCCACCCCGGCCTCGGCGGCCGCGGCGTGCAGCTCGGTGCCGTCCTTGGCGAGCAGCGCCTTGTTGGCGCTGACCACCGAGGCGCCCTGCCGGAAGGCGGACAGGGTCAGCGATTTGGAGGGCTCGATGCCGCCCACCACCTCGACCACCACGTCGATGTCGCCCCGGTTGACCAGGGCCTCGGCGTCGGTGGTGATCAGGTGCTCGGGGACGCCCGGGCGGGTCCGCCCGGCCCGGCGGACCGCGATCCCGGCCAACTCGACCGGAGCGCCGATGCGAGCGGCGAGGTCGTCGGCCGTCGTCGTCATGATGCGCGCCACCTCGGAGCCCACCACACCACAACCCAGCAACGCCACCTTCAGCGGGCGCGTACGCATCATCCGACTCCGCTCTGCATTCTTCTGCTTCGGTAATTTCCGGCGGGTTTTCCTGGACCGCCGGGAACTTCGGTCTCTACCAGTCTCCGGGACTTTCCGTACGGATCTACGGTCGTTCCATGATCTGAGACGAGGATTTCGTCATCCGATATCCAGACGCAGGAGATCCTCCTCCGTCTCGCGCCGGACGATCACCCGCGCCGCACCGTCCCTGACGGCGAGCACGGGGGGCTTGAGGGCGTGGTTGTAATTGCTCGCCATCGACCGGCAGTAGGCGCCGGTGGCGGGCACCGCGATCAGGTCGCCCGGGGCCAGGTCGGCCGGCAGGAAGGCGTCCCGGACGACGATGTCGCCGGACTCGCAGTGCTTGCCGACCACCCGCACCAGCATCGGCTCCGCGTCGCTGGTGCGCGACACCAGGGCCACCGAGTACTCGGCGTCGTACAGCGCGGTGCGGATGTTGTCGGACATCCCGCCGTCCACGCTGACGTAGGTGCGCAGGCCCTCCAGCGGCTTGACGGTGCCGACCTCGTACAGCGTGAACGCCGTCGGGCCGACGATCGCCCGGCCCGGCTCCACGCTCAGCCGGGGGGCGTCCAGGTTCGCGGCGGCGCACTCGCGGCGGACGATGTCGGCCAGCGCGGCCGCGATCTCGGCCGGCTCGCGCGGGTCGTCCTCGCTGGTGTACGCGATGCCGAGGCCTCCGCCGAGGTCGATCTCGGGCAGCTGGACGCCGTGCTCGTCGCGGATCCCGGCCAGCAGGCCGACCACCCGGCGGGCGGCCACCTCGAAGCCCGCCATGTCGAAGATCTGCGAGCCGATGTGCGAGTGGATGCCGCGCAGCTCCAGGCTGTCGTGGCCGAGCACCCGGCGCACCGCCTCGGCGGCCGCCCCCCCGGTGAGGGACAGCCCGAACTTCTGGTCCTCGTGCGCGGTGGCGATGAACTCGTGGGTGTGCGCCTCGACGCCGACGGTGATCCGGATCAGCACCTGCTGGCGCACGCCCTGGCGGGCGGCGATCGCGGCCAGGCGCCCGATCTCCTCGTAGGAGTCGACCACGATGTGCCCGACGCCGGTCTTCACCGCGTGCTCGAGCTCGTCCGCCGACTTGTTGTTGCCGTGCAGCGCGATCCGCTCCGGCGGCATCCCGGCGGCCAGGGCGACCGCCAGCTCGCCCGGGCTGCACACGTCGAGGTTGAGGCCCTCCTCGTGCAGCCAGCGCACGACGGCCTTGGAGAGGAACGCCTTCCCGGCGTAGTAGACGTCCGCGCCGGTGCCGAAGGCGTCCCGCCAGGCGCGCGCCCGGGACCGGAAGTCCTCCTCGTCCAGCACGTAGGCGGGGGTGCCGAACTCGGCGGCCAGCCGCTTGACGTCGATGCCGCCGACGGTCGCCACGCCCTCGGCGTTCCGGGCGACGGTGCGCGACCAGACCTTGGGGTCGAGCGCGTTCAGGTCGGCGGGCGGGGCCTGGTAGTGGCCCTCGGGCAGGACGTCGCCGTGACGGGGGCCTGCCGGGTGTGCGGAGCGACTCATCTTCGGAGATCCTTCGAGACCTATGGCGAGGGGCGGCGACGGTCCACGTTGACCGTCAGCCGCCCCCGCCGTGCGCTTGGGGGTGGTGCCTACATCCGCTCGGGCGCCGTCACGCCCAGGAGCGTGAGTCCGTTGGCGAGCACGGTGCGCGTCGCCTCGACCAGCCAGAGGCGGGCGCGGTGCGTGTCGGAGAGCTCCTCGTCGCCCTTGGGCAGGAACATGCAGTTCTCGTACAGGCGGTGGTACTTGCCCGCGAGGTCCTCCAGGTAGCGCGCGACCCGGTGCGGCTCGCGCAGCTCGCCGGCCGTGGCCAGCACCCGCGGGAACTCCGCGAGGTGGCCGAGCACGTCGGACTCCCACTCGGTGGCGAGCAGCTCGGGCTTGAACTGCTCGACCGTGCCCTTGTCCACGCCCAGCTCGGCGGCCTTGCGGGCCACGCCGCACATCCGGGTGTGCGCGTACTGGACGTAGAAGACCGGGTTCTCGTTGGTCTGGCTGGTCAGCAGGTTGATGTCCAGCGTGATCGTCGAGTCCGTGGAGGAGCGCGCCAGGGTGTAGCGGGCGGCGTCCACGCCGATCCACTCGATCACGTCGTCGATCGTGATGATGTTGCCGGCCCGCTTCGACATGCGGACCTCTTCGCCGTCGCGAAGCATCTTCACGAACTGGCCGATCTTCACCTCGATGTTGTGGTCCATGTCGTCGCCGGCGCAGGCCGCGATGGCCTTGAGGCGGTTGACGTAGCCGTGGTGGTCGGCGCCCAGCATGTAGAGCGCGACCTCGGCGCCGCGGTCCCGCTTGGACAGGTAGTACGCGGCGTCGGCGGCGAAGTAGGTCTTGTCGCCGTCGGCCTTGACCAGGACGCGGTCCTTGTCGTCGCCGAAGTCGGTGGTGCGCAGGAAGACCGCGTCGTCCTGCTCGAAGACGTGGCCCTGCTCGCGCAGCCGGTCGATGGCCTTCTCGACCGCGCCGGAGTCGTGCAGCGTCTTCTCCGAGAACCACACGTCGAAGTGGGTGCCGAACTCGTCCATCGAGCGCTTGATCTCGGCGACCATGAGCTTGAGGCCCTCGGTGCGGAAGACCTGGAGCTGCTCCTCCTCGGAGAGGTCGAGCACGCCGGGGATCGCGTCGGTGAGCGCCTTGGCGATGTCGACGATGTACTCGCCGACGTAGCCGTCCTCGGGCGCCGGGCGGCCGTTCGCGGCGGCCTGCAGCGAGGCGGCGAACTTGCCGATCTGCACGCCCGCGTCGTTGAGGTAGTACTCGGTGGTGACGTCGGCGCCGGAGGCCCGCAGCACGCGCGCCATCGAGTCGCCGACGGCGGCCCAGCGGACGCCGCCGATGTGGATCGGGCCGGTCGGGTTGGCGGAGACGAACTCCAGGTTGATCCTCAGGCCCTTGAGGGCCTCGTTGCGGCCGTAGGCCTCGCCCGCCTCGACGACGGTGCGCGCCAGCGCGCCGGCGGTGGCGGTGTCCAGGGTGATGTTCAGGAAGCCCGGACCGGCGATGTCGACCTTGGCGACGCCGGTGATCCCTCGCAGGCGGTCTGCCAGCAGCTCGGCAACGGCTCGCGGCGGCTTGCCGGCCGCCTTGGCGAGCTGGAGGGCCACGTTGGTCGCGTAGTCGCCGTGGTCCCTGTTCTTGGGCCGTTCGACCGTCACGTGCTCGGGCACGGCGACGGCCAGCTCGCCCGCCTCGACGGCGGAGCTCACTGCGGCCTGGATTGCCTGGGAAAGGTCTGCGGGGGTCACGACGCCAAGCGTAGGCGAGACGGGGTGCCCGCCCGCCACCCGGTTTACCGGTTGAGACGCCGGTGCGCCGTGGTTACCGGGTCTCAGCCGCGATCCGTCCGCTCTGTTCGCTCAGGGCGAACTACGTCGGACGGACCGGCACGGCGCCCGCCGGACGGCCCGGCGGACTGTTCCGCGAGCCCCATCAGGCGCCGGACCAGGGCCACCAGGTCGGCCGGATCGAAGGGCTTGCCGAGGTAGCCGTCCACCCCGACCGTCTCCCCCAGGTCGAGGTCCGCCGGGGTGCAGGCGCTCACGATCGCGATCGGCAGCCGGCTGGTGTCCGGGGTCGCGCGCAGCCGGGCAGCCGTCCGCAGGCCGTCCAGCCTCGGCATCACCACGTCCAGCGTCACCACGTCGGGCCGCACCCGGCGGACGACCTCCAGGCACTCGGCGCCGTCGGCGGCGGTCACCACCTCGAAGCCCTCGAGCTCCAGGTTGACCCTGATCAGCTGGCGGATCACCTCGCTGTCGTCCACCACGAGGACCCGCCCGGACACTCCCGACACCTCACCGAGGGTATCGGCGGCCCCGCCGCCCCGTCCGGCCTTTGGGCACTTCCGCCCCCACCCGGCACACGGCCCGATCCGCGGGCCGATCCCCGGGTCGATCCGCCGCCCGATTCGCGGGTCGATCCCCGGGCCGGACGATCTTCGGGGAAACCCGTGCACGGACCACCGCCGGAGCCTGGTACTGTTCTCACGTCGGAAGCGCGAGCGACCGACAGGCCAACAGGCCCCCGTAGCTCAGGGGATAGAGCACCGCCCTCCGGAGGCGGGTGCGTAGGTTCGAATCCTACCGGGGGCACTTCGCAGGAAGTGCAAGTCAGGCCCAGATCAGTGGAGTTGATCCACGGATCTGGGCCTTTGTCGTATGCGGACGCGCGACCGGGTCCGGGTCCGGGCCCGGGTGGGGGCCGGGTCCGGGCCCGGTGTCTCAGGAGGCGGCCGCCTCGGCCTGGGTGTACAGGTCCGCGATGGTGTGGTCGAAGAGGGCGCTGTACGAGATGTCGTCGGTGTCGCCGCCCTGCTGGTAGCCGCCGATCGCGCCGATCACGTCGCCGGTGGCGGTGTTGATCCACGGGCCGCCGCTGGTGCCGCCCGGGTAGGCCGGGCAGTGGACGACCCGCTGGTAGGCGCTCTGCTGCCCGGTGGTGTTGGTGCACAGGACGGGCGCCTCGGCGTCGGCGGGGTAGCCGTAGAGGCGGACGGTGGCGCCGAACGGCTCGTCGGTGCCCAGCCGGTTGCCGCCGACCACGTCCTCGACGTTGCGGCCGTTGCTGGGGGCGGTCTCCAGGATCGCGAAGTCCTCGTCCTCGTCGCCCTTCTGGGACCAGCCGGCGGTGGTGTGGATCGCGGTCACCCGCCAGGTGCCGTACGGGGCGGAGCCGTCGCGGTAGCCGGGGGCGAAGGTGACGCCGTCGGTGCTGCTGAGACAGTGCGCGGCGGTCAGCAGCAGGTTGCCGGTGGCGCTGTGCAGCACGCTGGCGGTGCAGAAGTGGTCGCCGGCCGTCGGCGTGCCGCTGAACAGCGCGCCGACCGTCCCGGTCTCGCGGTCGCCGGCCGGCGCCGGGGCGGTGGTGCCGAGCGCGACGTCGGCGGCGGCGGTGGTGGTGGTCGGGGCGGCCGGCGCGGCGGCGGGGGTGGCCGTCGCGGTGGCCGTCGGGTCGGCGGTCGGCGCCGCGGAGGGCGTGGGGGCCGCGACCGGGGCGGGCGGGGCGACCGCCGCCGGGTCGGTGGCCGGGACGGGCACGGCGGCACGGGTGCTGCGGGCCGCCTTCCCGGCGGCCGTCGTGTCGGACAGGTCCAGCCCGTGCGTCCCGGTCAGCACCGCGGCGACCGCCACCGCGGACAGCGCGGTGAACAGGGACGGGGCCAGGAGTCTGCGGCGGCGCGAACCCTCGCGGCGGTGCTTGCCCATGCCTGTCTCTCCTGCCGGGGCGGTCGGTGGCGTCGTTCGGTGAACGACTATGGCGCCTCAGCCTGGAAAGGGCGTGACCGGCTCCTTGGAGCTCGATGAGAAATACCGTCAGCGCGTCAGCACCGCGTCCAGTTCTGCGGCTCCGACGAAAGCGGTGTGCGTCCCGGCGGCGGTGCAGGCGAAGGCCCCGGCCACCGTACCGGCCCGGGCGCAGTCCAGCGGCGGGCGGCCCTGGAACCAGGCGTACAGGAAGCCGGACACGAAGGCGTCCCCGGCGCCGTTGGTGTCCACCACCGGACGGCCCGGGTCGACGGCCGGCAGCCGGCGCGGCGCCGGGTCGTCCCGGGTGAGCAGGTGGCAGCCCTCGGCGCCGGCAGTGGCGACGACCACCCGCGCGCGCCCCTCGGCGAGGATCGCGCGCATCACCTCCTCGTGCCGGCCGCGGCAGCCGGCCACCGAGAGGAAGACCAGGTCGGAGCCGAGCGCGTAGTCGCGGTGGTGCGGGTCGGCGCCGTCCCAGTCGTGCAGGTCGGTGGAGGTGGTGCGGCCGAAGCGGTGCAGGTCGCCGTACATGTCCCGGTTGACGCCGGTGATGGACAGGTGGACGTGCCGGCTGCGCTCGGCGTACGGCAGACAGAAGTCGCGCGGCAGCCGCAGGTCGGCGGGGTGGCGGCCGTCGAAGAAGGAGAACCGGCGGCCCTCCGGGTCCACCAGGTTGACCCCGCGCGGGGTGCCGTACGGGCTCACCAGGTGCGCGAAGTGCAGTCCGTGGCGCGCGTAGTGGGCGCGGACCAGGTCGCCCTGGGGGTCGTCGCCGAGGAAGTCGATGAACGCGGTGCGCAGGCCGAGGTGGTGGGCGCCGAGGGCGACGCCGTTGCCGGTGTGGCCGACGTAGTCCCGCACCGGCTCGACGAACCGCGAGTCGCCGGGCGGGAGTTCCAGCCGCTCGACCCGGACGATGGTGTCCACGCCGCTGCCGCCGACGACGAGCAGGTCGAACTCGGGCGGCGCGGCCTCGGGCGAAACGGTCTCGGACGGCACGGCGGCGCCTCCTTGCTTCCTGGACGGTGGTGGCCAGGAGTCAAGCAGGCGCCGGAGGTTGACTGCAAGGACTTGCTGCAAATTTCAATCGGCGGGTGGCCGCTCCGGGCCCGCCTCGGCCCGGACCTCGGCCCCGGTCCCGACGTTCGCCCTGACGTCGGCCCGGGCCACGGCCCGCGGGCTCGGCCGCCCGTCCACCGCCCGTACCGCGGCCGCCGGTTCCGCCCCGCCCTCGACGACGGTGGCCTCGACGGCGGTGGCCGCGACCGGGGTCGGCCGGTGGTCGATCATCAGCACCGCGACCAGCGCGGCCGCCAGCAGCACGCCCATCGCCACCCAGGTCGCGACCACGTAGCCGTGCACCGCGCCCTGGGCCCGCACCGCCGGGTCGGCGGCGATCCGGGTGGCCAGGAAGCTCGCGGTGGCGCTCGCGGCGACCGTGTTCAGCAGCGCGGTGCCGACCGAACCGCCCACCTGCTGCGCCGAGTTGATGGTGGCCGAGGCCGCGCCGGCCTCGTTCGGGGCGACCCCGAGGGTGGCCAGGCTCATGGCCGGCATGAACACCAGGCCCATGCCGAAGCCGATCAGCAGTTCGGCGGGCAGCACCATGCCGGCCCACGGGCTGTCCACCCGCATCTGGGTCAGCCAGGCCATGCCGCCCGCGGCGAGCAGCAGGCCGGGGCCGATCAGGTTCCGGGACGGCACCCTGGTCATCATCCGGGCCGCGAAGCCCGTCGAACTCAGCACGATGGCGACCGTCATGGGCAGGAAGGACAGGCCGGACACGATCGGCGAGAAGTGCTTGATGGCCTGGAGGTAGTAGGTCAGGAACAGGAAGAGGCCGAACATGCCGACCATCGCCAGGCCCACCGAGAGCGCGCCGCCGCCGCGGTTGCGGTCGGCGACGATGTGCAGCGGCAGCAGCGGGTGCGCGGTGCGCCGTTCGACCAGGACGAACGCCGCGAGCAGCGCCACGCCCAGGACCAGCGGGCCGATCACCAGGCCGTCGCCCCAGCCCCTGGTCACGGCCTCGGAGGTGCCGTAGACGATCGCCAGCAGGCCGCCGCAGCCGAGCAGCGCCCCGGGCAGGTCCAGCCGCAGCCGGCGGCCCTTCCCGACGTGGTCGCGCTTCAGCACGTTGAAGGCCGCGAAGGCGGTGACGGCGGCGATCGGCACGTTGACGAACAGGCACCAGCGCCAGTCCAGGTACTCGGTCAGCAGGCCGCCGGCGATGAAGCCGATCGCGGAGCCGCCGCCGGCGATCGCGCCGAAGATGCCGAAGGCCGTACTGCGCTCCCGCGGATCGGAGAAGGTGGTGGAGAGCAACCCCAGCGCGGAGGGGGCGAGCAGGGCACCGAACGCCCCCTGGAGGGCGCGGGCGCCGAAGAGCATGGCGGGGCCGACCGCCGCACCGCCGAGGGCGGAGGCGAGGGCGAAGCCCAGCAGGCCGACGGTGAAGACGCGCTTGCGGCCGAAGAGGTCGCCCAGCCGGCCGCCGAGCAGCAGCAGGCCGCCGAAGGCCAGCGTGTAGGCGGTGATCACCCACTGCCGGTCGGCGTCCGAGATGCCCAGGTCCCGCTGGGCGGACGGCAGTGCGATGTTCACGATGGTGATGTCGAGCACGATCATGAGCTGGGCGGTGGCGATGACGGCCAGCGCCCACCAGCGGCGGCGGTCCGCGTCCTCATGACCGGCGACGGTTCTCGCAGTCACTGGTCGAGCCTTCCGGAGTGGGGCGGAGAGGTCACGCAGTCGCCTTCCAGCCAAACCCCGCTCCGGACGGATGGCAAGGAAAAACCTCACCAAATCAGACCTTCGGGACAAAAGAACCAGGCCTCCGGGGCTGCGGACCGAGTCCCGGGGGCCTGGTTCCACGGCTCGCGCCGCGTGGTGGCTCAGAGCGCCGAGAGCTCCTCGACCAGGTCGTCCAGCCCCAGCGAGCCCTGCGAGAGCGCCGCCATGTGCCAGGCCTTGAGGTCGAACTCCTCGCCGCGCGCCTCGTGCGCCGCCTTCGCCGCCGCCCGGCCGCGCAGCCAGGCGCGCTCGCCCAGCTTGTAGCCGATCGCCTGGCCGGGCAGGCCCAGGTAGCGGACCAGCTCGCTGTCCAGGAAGTCGGCGGACAGGCCGCAGTACAGGCCGAAGAACTCCCGGGCGTGCTCCGGGGCGACCGGCTCGCCCGGCCGGTACGGGGAGTCCGCCGGGAAGTCCAGGCCCACGTGCATGCCGATGTCGACGATGACCCGCAGCGCGCGCATCATCTGCGCGTTGAGGTAGCCCAGGCGGTGGCCCGGGTCGGTGAGGTAGCCGAGCTCGTCCATCAGGCGCTCGGCGTACAGCGCCCAGCCCTCCAGGTTGGCGCTGACCCCGCCGAGGCTCACCTGGTAGGTGGAGAGCCGGTCGGCGACGTAGTTCCACTGCGCGAGCTGGAGGTGGTGGCCCGGGACGCCCTCGTGGTACCAGGTGGAGACCAGGTCCCAGACCGGGAAGCGGTCCCGGCCCACCAGCGGCAGCCAGGTCCGCCCGGGACGGCTGAAGTCCAGCGAGGGCGCGGTGTAGTACGGCGCGGCGGCGCTGCCCGCCGGGGCGATCCTCGACTCGACCCGGGTGACCGGCTCGGCCAGGTCGAAGTGGGTGCCCTGGAGGTCCCGGACGGCCTGGTCCATCAGGCCCTGGAGGTACTCCCGGGCGGCCTCGGCACCCTCGATCGCCGGGCCGTCCGACTCCAGCCAGCGCATCGCCGCGAGCGGACCCGCGCCCGGCAGGACCTTCTCGGCCTCGGTCTCCATCTGCGCCAGCAGGTCGTGGAACTCGCTCCAGGCCCAGGCGTAGGCCTCGTCGAGGTCCAGGTCGGCACCGGTCCAGTAGCGCACCCAGCGGACGTAGCGCTCCCGGCCCGCGGTGTCCGGGGCGCCGGCCGCGGCCGGGCCGTACACGTCGCGCAGCCAGTCCCGCAGCTCCGCCAGCGCCTCGGCGGCGGCCACCGCGTGCTTCGACAGCTCGGGGTGCAGACCCTCCGGCGCGCCCTGGACGAAGGTGCCGAACCAGGCGCCGGGCACCCGCTCGGCGGCGGGCGCGTCCTCGCCCAGCCACTCGGCGAACTGCCCGAGCACCGTGGCCACCTGGCGCGGGCCGGACAGCAGGCCGCGCTCGACGCCCTCCGTCAACGTGCGCCGGTACTGCGCGAACGCCTCCGGGAGCCGCGCCATCCGGCGGCCGATCACCTGCCACTCGGCCTCGGTGTCGGTGCCCATCAGGGTGAAGGACTCCCGCACGTCGTGCACCGGGGAGCCCAGGTTGCGCAGCGAGCGGAAGTTCTCCCCCGCCTCGTGGACGGCGAGTTCGGCGGTCAGCCGCTCGCGCAGCAGCCGGGCGCAGCGGCGCTCCGCCTCGTCGTCGGCGGCACCGGCCCGCTCGGCCTCGTCGAGCTTCGCCAGGGTGCGGCGGGCGAGGTCGGCGACGGCCTCGGGACCGGCCGGGGAGAGGTCGGGAAGCCGGTCGTCGTCAAGGTTGAGACCGAGGTACACCGCGGTCAGCGGGTCGAGCTCGGCCAGTTCGCGGACGTGGTCGTCGGCGATGCGGCGAGGGGTGGCGCCGTCGGCGGTGATCAGTTCTTCACGCATTCGGACATCATTTCGTGGCGCGGCAGCTTTGCAACCCCTTTGCGAGCCGGGTTCGCCTGCGAAAATCCGTTCGGCGCGACCGGATCCGATCCGTCCGGCGCCCATTACGCTTGGCCGCCATGGAAGCCAGCCCCGCCCCGGCCGCACCCGAGCCGCGCCCGCGCCGCACCGGCTACCGGCGGCTGCCGGTCCAGCAGCGGCGCGAGCAGCTGATCGCGGTCGCCCTGGAGCTGTTCGCCTCCCGGCCGCCCGAGGAGGTGGGCCTGGACGACGTCGCCGAGGCCGCCGGGGCCTCCCGCCCGCTGGTGTACCGCTACTTCGCGGGCGGCAAGCAGCAGTTGTACGAGGCCGCGCTGCGCACCGCGGCGGACGAGCTGAGCAGCCGCTTCGCGCTGCGGCTGAGCGGGACGCCGTCCGAGCAGCTGTCGGCGGTGCTGGACGGCTACTTCGCCTTCGTGGCCGAGCACGACGCGGGCTACTCGGCGCTGCTGCGCGGCGGTTCGGTGGTGGAGACGGCCCGCACCTCGGCGATCGTGGACGACGTCCGGCGGGAGGCGCTGCGCCGGACGCTGCGCCACCTGGGCGTGCGGGAGGCCGGGCCGCGGCTGACGCTGCTGGTGCGCTCCTGGATCGCGGTGGTCGAGGGCGCGTCGCTGAGCTGGCTGGACGAGGGGCGCGCGCTGCCGGTGGCGGAGCTGCGCGACTGGCTGGTGGACCAGTTCACGGCGATGGCGGCGGCGACGGCGCTGCACGACCCGCAGACGGCCGAGGTGCTGGCGGGGGTGCTGGCGCTGGAGGGGCCGCGGCCGGAGCGGGCGGAGCGGCTGCGGGCGGTGCTGGGCGGCGGCTCCTAGGCGGCGCGGCTGCTCCCGAGCGGTCCCGGCGCCCCTCCCGACCCCCGTGCCAAGGGTCGGGGCGGCCTGCGTGATTACGCCTTGCCGAGCACCTGGCGCTGGCGGCCGAGCCCGTCGACCTCGATCTCGACCACGTCGCCCGGGGCGAGGTACGGCGTGCCGGGGCGGCCCAGGGTGACCCCCGCCGGGGTGCCGGTGATGACCACGTCGCCGGGCTCCAGCACCATGAACCGGCTCGCGTAGCGGACCAGTTCGAGCACCGGGAAGACCATCTCCGCGGTGCTGCCGTGCTGCCGCCGCTCGCCGTTGACCCACAGCCGCAGGGTCAGCGCCTGCGGGTCGGCCACCTCGTCGGGGGTGACCAGCCAGGGCCCGAGCGGGGTGAAGGTCTCCGCCGACTTGCCCTTGTCCCACTGGCCGCCGCGCTCGAACTGGAAGGCCCGCTCGGTGACGTCGTTGGCGATCGTGTACCCGGCGATCACCCCGGCCGCCTCGGCGTGCGAGTCCAGGTAGCGGGCGGTGCGGCCGATCACGACCGCCAGCTCGGCCTCGTAGTCGGTCTTCTCGCCGCCGCGCGGCACCAGCACCTCGTCGTACGGGCCGACCACGGTGGAGCCCGGCTTGAGGAAGATGACCGGCTCGGCCGGGATCGCGGCCCCGGCCTCGGCCGCGTGGTCGCGGTAGTTGAGCCCGATGCCGACCACCTTGCCCGGCCGGGGCACCGGTGCGCCCACCCGCAGGCCGTCGAGGTCCAGCACCGGCAGGACGCCGGCGGCCGCGTCCCGGGCCAGTGCGGCCGGGTCCAGCCCGGCCAGGAAGGCCCCGTCGAGGTCGCGGGTCCGCCCCGAGAGGTCGTACGCGGTGCCGTCCTCACCCAGGACGACCGGGCGCTCGGCGCCCGCGGGTCCGACGCGCAGGAGCTTCATCGATCCGTCACCAGCCTTTCGTCGCAGCTCACCGGGGCGGCCCGGAGGCCGCTCCCGAGTCCGGCAACGAGGTATACCAACGCGCCGGGGCGGCGGGCCAGACCGTCCCGATGGGCGAAATCCTCCCGGTTGGCGCTCCGGCCGCCGCCCCGGCTCGGCGGCCCGCACGGTTGACACCCCGGGGGCCGACCGCGCGGAGGCGGCTCAGCCGTCCTGCGCGCCGCCGCCGAGCAGCGCCGCCAGGGCGACGGCCCGCGGCCGGCCCGGGCCGAGCCTGGCGGCCTCCCGCTGCCAGTACGCGAGGTCGCGCCGGGCGTCCGCCCGGGCCTCCGGGGTGGCGCCGGGCACCTGGGCCAGCTCGTCCAGCAGGGCGGCGGCCGCGCCCGGGCTGCCGTCCCGGGCCAGCCAGAGGGCCAGGTCGTGGCAGGTGCGCAGGGTGCGCGGGTCCTCCGGGCCGCAGATCCGGGCGAAGTCGGGGACGAGCGCGGTGAGGATCTCCACCGCCTCCGCGGCCTCGCCGGCCTCCCCGTGCCGCCAGGCCCGGTCGGCCCGCCGGCGCAGCTGCTCCGGGCTGGGGTCGTCCGGGCGCAGCATCCCGGGCCGGATGGCGCGCAGCCGCTCCAGCACCTCGGCGGCGCCGGCCGGCCGCTGTCCGGGCCGCTTGGCGAGCAGTTCGGCGACCAGCCCGGCCAGGGCCGGGTCCTTGCCGCGCACTCGGGGCGGGACCTCCTCCAGGTGCTTGTACATGTACTCGGCGGCCGAGGCGGCGCGGAACGGGCGGGTGCCGGTGCAGACCTCGTACAGCATGATGCCGAGCGCGTAGAGGTCGGCCCGGCCGTCCACCGGGCCGCCGGACCAGCATTCGGGCGCCAGGTACGGGACGGTGCCGACCACGTTGCCGGTGGAGGTGAGCCGGACGGTCTGGGTGACCAGTCGGGCGATGCCGAAGTCCAGGACCTTGGCCCGCTCCCCGTCCTCCACGATCATCACGTTCTCGGGCTTGATGTCCCGGTGGACGATCCCCGAGCGGTGCGCGGCGTCCAGCGCCTTGCACACGTGCCGCATCCAGCGCAGCCCCTGCTTGTGGTCCGGCCGGCCGTCCTTGAGCACCTCGGACAGCGCCCGGCCGCGGACCAGCTCCATCACCAGGTACGGGATCTTCCCGGAGCCGGACTCCGTCCACCCGTAGTCGTACACGGTGACGATGTGCGGGTTGTTGAGGCCGCCGGCCGTCCGGGCCTCGCGGACGAACCGGCTGACCGCCTCCCGGTCGGTGGCGTGCTCGGCGAGCAGCACCTTGACCGCGACCGGCCGGTCGATGGTCGTGTCGGTCGCCCGCCAGACCACGCCGAAGCCGCCCCGGCCCAGCTCCTGCTCCAGCCGGAAGCGGCCGCCGAGCACCTCGCCCTTCTCCATTCCCTCCCCCAACCCGACCGCGCCCGCTCGGCGTTCGCCGCCGGAGGGGTCGGAGGGGTCACCATAGCGGCGGGCGGGGACGAACGGGTGAACGAGCCGGGCCCACTTCCGGCAGCTACGGCTTGGGCAGCCCGGGCGGGTTGATCTCGGAGCTCTTCACGGCCTCGTTGTCCAGGCCCCAGCGCTTGAGCACCTGCCCGTACGTGCCGTTCCTGATCACCTCGTCGATCGCCCCGTTCAACGCCTTGACCAGGCCGTTGTCCTTCCGGGTGGTCGCCGCGATCTTGCCGAGGACGTCCGCGCCGCCGCCCGAGTAGGTGCCGACGACCTCGGTCTCGCCGGTCTGCACGGCGTGGAAGGCCAGGCTGGGGTTGGGGCCGGTGTAGACCTCGATCCGGCCGGAGGAGAGCGCCAGGTAGTACTCGGTGCCCTGGAAGTACTTGATGTCGATCGGCTTGAGGCCGTTCCTGATGTTCTCCTCGCTCCAGGAGACCAGCAGCTTCTCCTGGTTGGTGCCGGTGGCGACGCCGACCGTCTTGCCCGCGAGGTCCCTGGGGCCGGTGACCTTGAGGCCGCCGCCCTTCTTCGCCTCGAAGCCCAGGACGTCCAGCCGGTAGGTGGCGAAGTCGTACTTCTCCTTGCGCGCCTCGGTGACGGTGATGTTGGACAGGCCGACGTCGTACTTGCCGCTGTCCAGGCCGACGAAGATGTTCTCCCAGGAGACCGGGTTGAACTCGACCTTGAGGCCGAGCACGTTGCCGATCAGGAGGGCGAGGTCCGGTTCGACGCCGATGATGGTCTTGTCGTCGTTGGCGTAGAAGTCCAGCGGCGGGGTGGAGCCGATGGAGTCGACGACGCTCAGCGTCCCCTTCCGTCTGATCTCCTCCGGGACCAGCGCGGCGATCGCGTCGACCTTGGGCGTGGTGACCCGTTCCTGGTTCGGCGACAGGTTCACCACCGTGCCGTCCGGCGCGGTGCTGCCCTTGGCCGGGGCGAGCTCCCCCGCCGCGCCCGTGGCGCCGCTGCCGCAGCCGGCCAGGACGAGGGCTGCGGTGAGCGCGGCGGCGGTCACGAGGGCGCGACGGGGTAGGGACATGGCGGAACTCCTGCTCGGTGAAGGGGGGTTGGGGAAGGGGAAGGTCAGAGGACCTTGGCCAGGAAGGCCCGGGTGCGCTCGTGCCGCGGCCGGTCCAGGACCTCGGCGGGCGGGCCCTGCTCGACCACCACGCCGCCGTCCATGAAGACCACGGTGTCGGCGACCTCGCGGGCGAAGCCGATCTCGTGGGTGACCACGATCATCGTGGTGCCGCTGCGGGCCAGGTCCTTGATGACGTCCAGCACCTCGCCGACCAGCTCCGGGTCGAGCGCCGAGGTCGGCTCGTCGAACAGCAGCACCTTCGGCTCCAGCGCCAGCGCCCGGGCGATCGCCACCCGCTGCTGCTGCCCGCCGGACAGCTGCCGGGGGTAGGCGGCGGCCTTGTCGGCCAGCCCGACCCGCTCCAGCAGCGCCAGCGCCGTCGCCCTGGCCTCGGCCCGGGGGCGGCGCAGCGCGGAGACCGGCGCCTCGACCAGGTTCTCCAGCACGGTGAGGTGCGGGAACAGGTTGAAGTTCTGGAACACGAAGCCGATGCCGGTGCGCTGGCGCAGCACCTCGCGCTCCTTGAGCTCGTACAGCCGGTCGCCGGAGCGGCGGTAGCCGATCAGCTCGCCGTCGATGGCGACGTGGCCGCGGTCCAGCTTCTCCAGGTGGTTGATCGCGCGCAGCAGGGTGGACTTGCCGGAGCCGGACGGGCCGAGCACCACGGTCACCGAGCCGGCCGGGACGTCCAGGTCGACCCCGCGCAGCACCTCCAGCCGGCCGAAGCTCTTGTGCAGGCCGCGGACCTGCACCATCGGGGCGGCCGGGGTCGGGGCGGCCGGGCTCGGCTCGGGCTTCGTCAGGGTGGTCACGACTGTCCTCCGGGGGTACGGGCGGCGGCGGGCCGGGTGCGGTCCGGCAGGCTCCGGGCGAGGGCCCGGACGCGCTGCCACGGGGTGGGCGGCGGGGTGCGCTGGGCACCGCGGGCGAAGTGGCGCTCGACGTAGTACTGGCCGACCGAGAGCACGGTGGTCAGCAGCACGTACCAGACGGTGGCGACCATCAGCAGCGGCACCACCCGGCCCGTACGGCCGTAGACCACCTGGGCCTGGTAGAAGAGCTCGCCGATGGCCATCACGTAGACCACCGAGGTGCCCTTGAGCAGCGAGATCACCTCGTTGGCGGCGGCCGGCAGGATGCCGCGCATGGCCTGCGGCAGCACGATCCGCCGGCCCTGCCGCCAGCGCGGGATGCCGAGTGCGGCGGCGGCCTCGCGCTGGCCGGCGTCCACCGCGATGATGCCGCCGCGGATGATCTCGGCGGCGAACGCGGCCTGGTGCAGCCCGAGGCCGAGCACCGCCGCGCCGAGCGCGCTGAGCACCCCGACCGTCTCGACCTCGCCGAAGGTCGGGCCGAACGGGATGCCGATCCCGAACCGCTTGTACAGGTAGGAGAGGTTGAACCAGAACACCAGCTGGACGATCAGCGGGATCGAGCGGAACACCCACACGTAGGCCCAGGCGATGGAGCGCAGGATCGCGCTGCGGGACAGCCGCATCGCGGCCACCACGGTGCCCAGCAGGAAGCCCAGCACCGTGCCGTAGGCGGTGAGTTCGAGGGTCCGTCCGATCGCCCGGAGGATGGTGTCGGCGGTGAAGTAGAGCCGGAAGGTGGCCCAGTCCCAGCCGGGGTTGGTGGCCAGGCCGTGGGCGAACTGGGCGAGCACGACCAGCGCGGCGATCCCGGCGGCCCAGCGCCAGGGGTGCCGGGCGGGGACGGTGCGCAGGCCGGCCAGCCGGTCGAGGTCGAGGGCGGCGGCCGGGGCCGGCCGGCTGGGCGGGGCCGCGCTGGTCCCGGTGGTGGCGGTGGTGGCGGTGGTCATCGGGGGTCTCCTTCGCTCGGGCCGGCGCTCAGGCGTGCTCGGGCGGGCTGATCTGCGACTCCTTGATCGCCGACTCGGCGACCCCCCACTTGCGCAGGATCCGCTCGTACGTCCCGTCCTTGATCAGCTGGTTGACCGCCGCCTGGAGGGCCGGGGCGAGCTTCGAGCCCTTCTTCAGGGCGAAGCCGACGTCGAGGCGGTGGAACTCGTTGAGGAAGCGGGTCCCGGAGGCCTCCTGCGCGACCTGGTGGCGCAGGCCGTTGATGGTGGACATCTCGATGTCCACCCGGCCCTGCTGGAGGCTGGTCAGCAGGGCGCCGCTCTCGCTGAACGCCTTGACCTCGTACGGCTTCTTCCCGGCGTCGGTGCAGACGCTCTTCCGGCTGTTGAGGGTGGTCTCGAAGGTGGTGCCGGCGCCGGTGCCGATGGTCAGTCCGCACAGCTGGACCAGGTCGGTGACCGGCTGGATCGCGGTGTTGTCCTTCTTCACCGCGAAGCCCTGGCCGTCGTCGATGTAGGTGACGAAGTCGATGGTCTTCAGCCGGGCCGCGGTGACCCCGAAGTTGCCGGTGCCGACGTCGTACTTCCCGCTGTCCAGGGCGGGCAGGATGGTCTCGAAGGCGGCCTGCTCGCGCTGCACGGTCAGGCCGAGCAGCCTGGCCACCGCGTCGGTGAAGTCCACGTCGATCCCGGCGGGCCTCCGGTCGGCCTGGTCGGTGTAGAAGGCGCTGGGCGGCGTGCCGAAGGACGAGCCGAACCTGATCGTGCCGGCGGCGCGGACGTCCTCGGGCAGCAGCGCGGCGGCGGCCTGCGAGGTCCTGAGGCCGGAGACGAGGTCCTCGGTGGCGGCGGCGGACGGACCGCCCGCCGCCGCGCCCGCGATCTTCGGGTCCGAGCCGCAGGCGGCCAGGGCCAGGACCGGCAGCAGGGCGGCGGTCGCGAGCAGGCGGCGGCGGACGGTGCTGGTTCTCACGGGGGGCCTTTCAGGGAGTGTGGGCCAGAACGGGCGACTGCGGTCCGAGGACCGGCAGCCGCTTCTCGAAGGGGAGCGGGCCGATGGTCAGCGGATCGGCCGAGACGTCGAACAGCGGGGTGTAGCCGGCCGCCAGGTAGAGGTTCCTGGCCTCGGGCTGGCGCGGCCCGGTGGTGAGGTAGAACCGGCTGTAGCCGGCCGCGACGGCCGTCCGCTCCAGCTCGGCCAGCACCCGGCGGGCCAGGCCCCGGCGGCGGTGCGCGGAGTGCGTCCACATCCGCTTCACCTCGGCGGTGCGCTCGTCGTAGCGCTTGTACGCGCCGCCGGCCACCGGTTCGCCGTCCTCCAGCAGGAGCAGCAGCACGCCGTGCGGCTCGGCGAAGGCCTCGCCCGGGTAGCGGGTCATCTCCTGGTGCGCCTCGGGGCCGTACCGGGTGACGTACTCGTGGGTGAGCTCGCGCAGCAGCGGTTCGACCAGGGGGTCGTCGACGGACGCCTTGCGGAACTCCCACCCGCCGGCCGCGCTCACGCCTGCGCCGCGATCAGCTGGTGGCGGTCGCGCTCGGCCCGCTCGGCCCGGGCGGCCCCGGCCTTGGCGGCGTCCCGCTTGGCGACCTCCTCGCGGACGATCGGGATGACGTACCGGCCGAAGTCGATCGCGTCGTCCAGCAGGTGGTAGCCGCGCGCGGAGAGGATGTCCACACCGAGGTCGTAGTAGTCGAGCAGCGCCTGGGCGACCGTCTCCGGGGTGCCGACCAGCGCGTTGGAGTTGCCCGCCCCGCCGGTGGCCGCGGCGGTCGGGGTCCACAGCGCGCGGTCGTAGCGCTCGCCGGCCTCGGCGATCTCGATCAGCCGCCGGGAGCCGGTGTTCTCGGGTGTCACGGCCTCGGGGACGCCCTCCGGCCGGTCGGCGCCCCGGCGGGCCCGGATCGCGGCCACCGTCCGGTGCGCCTTCTCCCAGGCCAGCGCCTCGGTCGGCGCGATGATCGGCCGGAACGCCACCTGGATCCGCGGCACGTCGGTGCGCCCGGCGGCCCGGGCCGCCTCCCGCACCCGCTCGATCTGCTCGGCGGTGCGGGCCAGCGGCTCGCCCCACAGGCAGTAGACGTCCGCCTCGGCGCCGCCGGCCGCGTAGGCCGCGTCCGAGGAGCCGCCGAAGGAGACCCCGGGGCGCGGCTGCTGCACGGGGAAGACGTCCGAGACGAAGTCGTTGAAGCGGTAGTGCGGGCCCTCGTGGTCGAAGGGCTCCCGGCTGGTCCAGGCCTTCTTGACGATGCCGATGTACTCGCGGGTGCGCTCGTAGCGCTGGTCCTTGGTCAGGAAGTCGCCCTCGCGCTGCTGCTCGTGGTCGTTGCCGCCGGTGATGAAGTGGACGGTCAGCCGGCCGTCGCTGATCCGGTCGAGCGTCGCGAAGGTCTTGGCCGCGAAGGTCGGGTAGGAGACGTTCGGCCGGTGCGCCAGCAGGATCTGGAGGCGGTCCAGGTGCGAGGCGAGGAAGGCCGCCGCGGCCGCCGGCTCGGGGGCGCCGGCCCCGTACGCGAAGAGCACCCGGTCCCAGCCGTGGTCCTCGTGCGCCCGGGCCAGCCGCAGGGTGTAGTCGCGGTCGAAGGCGGCGGTGGTGCGGGCGGTGGTCTCCGAACCGTCGCCGGTGGCGGCGATGCCGAGGAATTCGACGGGCATGGCGGAACCTTTCGGGGTGGGTGGAGGTCCGGTGGACCGCGGGTGGGCGGCACCGGAGGCGGCCGCGGCGGGGCGGCCGTCGAGCGGGTGACGGTGGGAGGGGTGCGGGAGCGGAGGTGCCGGGCGACGGGAGGGCCGGAGCGCGGGAGGGCCGGAGCGCAGTGCGGGGTCATCGGCGGCAGCGGGGGCCTGACGCGTCGCCGGTCGTCGACGACGGATCCGGCCGCGACGGGGCGGTCCGAGGGAGGGCTCTCCCCGCCGGGGGATCAGGCCGGACGGGCGGCCCGCTGCCGGGTCAGCCGCGACACGCCGCGGACCACACCCGACCGAAGTCGATGTGGTCGCGGGTGACCAGGGGCTGCTCGGCGTACATGGCCCCAAGTTGAACAGTCGGCCGATCGGTACGTCAACCATCCATCATTGCCGCACTGTTGCGATCTCCTGTCGGTTTTTCGACGCGCTTCGACGAAGCCGTCCGGCACCCCCGACCACCCTTGACAGCCGTCGATCGCGCGTGCGTACGATCGACGCGGAGTGCAGTGCCACGCGCCGGCCGTGTTGAGGGACACGGGCCGCCGCCCCCGTACGTGACCACCGCCGTACCTCTCCCCGCCCGCACTCCGCCCAGGAGCCGCCGCCATGGCCACCCCGCAGGACGTCCTGCCCGCCCCCACCCTCCTCGACCGCCCCGACGCGCCGCCCGCCCCCGAGGCCCGGATCGTCGCCCGCCGCAAGCCCGGCCAGTGGGCCGCGGCCGCCGTCGCCCTGCTGCTGGCCGCGATGGCGGTCAACTCGGTGGTCCGCAACAAGGCCTTCCAGTGGAGCGTGGTCGCCGACTGGTTCACCGCCCGCTCCGTGCTCGACGGCCTCGCCCTGACCCTCTGGCTGACCGCCGCCACCCTCGCCCTCGGCTTCGTGCTCGGCACCGTCCTCGCCACCATGCGGCTGTCCGACAACCCCGTCCTGCGCACGCTCAGTTGGGGCTACATCTGGGTGTTCCGCTCCACCCCGCCACTGGTGCAGCTGCTGTTCTTCTTCAACATCGGCGCGCTCTACCCGACCCTCGGCCTGGGCATCCCGTTCGGCCCCGAGTTCGTCACGGTCAAGACCGTCAACCTGATGGGCCCCACCCTCACCGCCGTCATCGGCCTCACCCTGCTGGAGACCGCGTACGCCGCCGAGGTGATCCGCGGCGGCATCCTCTCCGTCGACCGCGGCCAGCTGGAGGCGGCGGCCGCGCTCGGGCTCGGCCGGTGGCGGGTGCTGCGCCGGATCGTGGTGCCGCAGGCGATGCGGGCGATCGTGCCGACCGCCGGGAACATGCTGATCGGCGCGCTCAAGGGCACCAGCATCGTCAGCGTGCTGGCCGTCTCCGACCTGCTCTACTCGGTGCAGCTGGTCTACCTCCAGTCGTACCAGGTCATCCCGATGCTGATGGTCGCCACCATCTGGTACCTGGTGGTCACCACCCTGCTGTCCATCGGCCAGTACTACGTGGAGCGCCGCTTCGCCCGGGGCGCCACCCGCGACGGCCTGCCGCCCACGCCGCTGCAGCGGGCCCGCGCGGCCCTCGTCAAGGTGGTGCGGGCATGACGGAGCTCGTCATCGTCGGCGCCGGCCCGCGCGGCACCGGGCTGCTGGAGCGGATCGCCGCCAACGCCGCCGAACTCCTGCCCGCCGACCGGCCGTTGGCGATCCACCTGGTCGACCCGTACCCGCCGGGCGCGGGCCGGATCTGGCGCCACGACCAGTCCCCGCTGCTGCGGATGAACTCGATGGCCGAGGACGTCACCATGTTCACCGACGAGCGCTCCACCCTCGAAGGACCGGTCCGCCCCGGCCCCTCGCTCGCCGAATGGGCGCCCCGGCAGGAGGAGTTCGCGCCCTACCGGGAGGTCGCCGACCCGGCCGTCCGGGCCGAGCTGCGCACCCTCGCCCCCACCGACTTCCCCACCCGCCGGGCCCAGAGCGCCTACCTGGACTGGGTGTTCCGCCGCGCCGTCGCCGAACTGCCGGCCCACGTCACGGTCACCGTCCACCGCGACACCGTCCACCGGATCGAGGGCCCGGCCGACGGCCCGCAGACCGTCCACCTCGGCGACCGGACCCTCGCCGCCGACCACGTCGTGCTCACCCTCGGCCACCTCGACTCCGTCCCGCACCCGCGCTACGCCGCCGACGCCCGGTTCGCCGCCCGGCACGGCCGCTTCCACCTCCCGCCCGCCTACTCCGCCGACGCGGCCGACGACCTGGCCGCCCTCGCCCCCGGCGAACACGTGGTGCTGCGCGGCCTCGGCCTCGCCTCGGTGGACCTGGTCGCCCTGCTCACCGAGGGCCGCGGCGGCCGCTTCGAGCCCACCGGGGACGGGCCCGCGCTGCGCTACCACCCCTCCGGCCGCGAGCCGGTGCTCCACCTCGGCTCCCGGCGCGGCGTCCCGTACCACTCCAAGACCGGCTACCGCCTCCAGGGGCCGCCCGCCCCGCTCCCCCGGTACTTCGACGAGGCCGCCGTGGACGCCGTGCTCGCCACCGGCGGACAGCTCGAACTGCGGCGCGACTTCTGGCCGTTGATGGCCAAGGAGATCGCCTTCGGGCACTACCACGAGCTGTTCCACGCCCACCCCGGGCGCACCGCCCTGCCCTGGCCGGAGTTCCTCGCCCGCTACGACCAGCACGCCTGGTACTCCCCCGAACTCGCCGCCCTGGTCGCCGAGGCCGTCCCCGACCCGGCCGACCGGATCGACTTCGAACGGCTCGACCACCCGCTGGCCGGGCTCGAACTCGGCACCGACGAGGAGCTCCAGGCGCACCTGCGCGGGTACGTCACCGCCGACGCCGACCGCCGCGCCGACCCCGCGCACAGCGCCGACCTCGGCGCCTTCCTCGCCCTGCTCTCGCTGTTCGGCCGGCTCCCCCGGGTCGTCGCCAGCGGCCGGCTCACCGCCCGCTCCCTCGCCGAGGAGGTGGACGAGTGGTTCTTCGGCTACTTCAGCTTCCTCGCCTCCGGCCCGCCCGGGTTCCGGCTGCGCCAGCTGCTCGCCCTCTCCGAGGCCGGGGTGGTGCGCTTCCTCGGCGCGGACGTACGGATCGAACGGGACGAGGCGAGCGGCACCTGGCGGGCCTCCGGCGCCACCGTGCCCGGCCACCACGTCACCGCGACGGCCCTGGTCGAGGCGTACCTGCCCAAGCACGCGCTGGCCCGCACCCTGGACCCGGTGCTCGGCGAACTGCACCGCACCGGACGGATCGTCGAGGAGGTGGTCACCGACCCGGACTACACCCACCGCTCCGGCCTGGTCACCATCGCCGCCGCCGACAGCCGGCTGCTGGACCCGGCCCTCGGCGGCGCCCCGCACCCGCGCCGCACCGCCCTCGGCCCGCACACCAGCCTGCGCGCGGCCGCCGCCTTCGCCCGCCCCCGCACCGACGCCCCCGGCTTCCGGCAGAACGACGCCGCCGCCCGCGCCCTGCTCCGGGCCCTGGCCGCGCTCCCGGCGGCCGCCCCGGCGCTGGCGGCGTGCGCACCGTGACGGCGGTATCGGCCTGAGCACCGCGGCGACGGCACCGGCGTGGCCTGGGCGCCGTGGCGGCGGCGCTCAGGCTCCGAAGATCTCCTCCACCAGGTCCTCGTCCGAGACGTGGTCCGGCGCGTCGAACACCACGTCCGCGACGCCCTTCAGGCCGATCCCCCGGTCCAGCGCGTCCATGCAGGCCCGGGCCTGCTCGTCGGTGGCGAAGTCCCACACCCGCAGCCGCCGCACCAGCACCAGCGCCTCCATCGGGCTCATCCGCGGCGTCCGGCGGCGCGGCCCCGGCCCCTTGCGGCCGGCCTCGGCCAGCTGCCGCTGGTAGCCGGCCAGGTCCTGCCAGGCCTGCACGGTGCTCGGGTGCTGCTCGCCCAGCACCCGGGCGAGGTCCGGCAGCAGCCCGTGCAGCTGGATCACCGCGCCCTGCGGGTCGCCCCGGTTGGCCTGGTGCAGCGCGAGGTCGTGCCGGGCCTTCAGGACCCGGGGGTCGTACGGGCCCCAGGCGGCGTGCAGGTCGGGCAGCAGCTCGTGCATCAGCCGGATCGTGGTGATCGGCGCACCGCTCTCGCCGACGCACCAGACCAGGTGGTAGCGAGCGCCGAGGGTGTCCGGGTCGAGCGGGCCGAGCGCCGAGCGCATGTCGCCCACCAGGGCGGTCAGCAGCCGGATCGCGCCGTTCAGGTCCCCGGTCCGGCTGAGGTACCAGGCGAAGTCCCGCCAGGTGCACAGGGTGTCCCGGTCGCTCGCGCCGAGCACGGTCACGCACTCCTGGGCGACGGTCTGCAGGAGCATCGCCGACTCGCCGGCCGTCGCCGCCCGGTACGCGGCCGACCGGCGCTCGCGCAGCCCGGCCCGTACGGCCTCGGAGGGCGGCGCGGCCGTCACCGGCGGCGTGGTCAGCGGCGGCAGCACCGACGGGACGGCGGGCGGCGCGGCGGGAGCGGGAACAGCGGGCGCGGGAACGGCAGGCGGCACGGTGGGCGGGGGAACGGCGGGCGCGGGAACGACCGGCGGGGCGCTCGGCGGAGGCGGCACCACCGGTGCCGGGCGCTCCACCACCGTCGGCACCGGCGCCGGCGCACCCGCCCGGCCGCCCGCCCACCCGGCCAGCTCGGCGAGCCGCCGCTCGACCGTACGGGCGTCGGCCGGCCGGTCCGCCGGGTCCTTCGCCAGCAGCTCCGCGACCAGCCCGGCCACCTGCGGCGGCAGCCCGAACTGCGCCGGGTCCAGCGGCGCGGGCACCTCGTTCAGGTGCTGATACATCAGCACCGGCGTCGAGTCCCCGCCGAACGGCCGTGCCCCGGTGAAGAGTTCGACCAGGACGCAGCCCAGCGCGTACAGGTCGGCCCGCCCGTCCACCCGGCCGCCGGTCCACCGCTCGGGCGCCATGTACGCCGGGCTGCCGACGATCGTCCCGGTGGTGGTCAGCCCGCCCGCGCCGGTGTCCAGCTGGGCGATGCCGAAGTCCAGCACCTTCAGGTGCCCGGCGTCGGTGATCATCACGTTGTCCGGCTTGATGTCCCGGTGCACCATGCCCGCGTCGTGCGCGGCCGCCAGCGCGCCGCTGATCTGCCGCCCCCAGCGCAGGCTGAGCCCGGGCTCGGGCACCCCCGCCTCCAGCACCTCGGTGAGGGTGCGGCCGGTGAGCAGCTCCATCACCAGGTAGGTGACCTCCTCGCCGCCGAGCTCGCACTGCCCGAGGTCGTGCACCGTGACGATGTGCGGGTGCGAGAGGTTGCCGGCCGCGCCGGCCTCCCGGACGAACCGCAGCGCGGCCTTCGCCCGGTCGCCGCCGTGGTGCCCGATGACCTTGACCGCCACCGGCCGCCCCATCCGGGTGTCCTCGGCCCGCCACACCACCCCGAACCCGCCCTGCCCGAGCTTCTCCACCAGCTCGTACCGGCCGTCCAGGACGTCCCCGACTCGCACGCGCGCTCCCCTCCCGCCATGACGCCCAGACTCTACCGACGCCGGCCGCCGCCCTTCGCCCCGCCGTCGCCCCTCCCCGCCCACCCCCTCCCCCGGCCCCCGGCCAGGTGGAAGGATGGAATCGAACCCCCGCACGAAGGCGGCGGTACGCACCAGCAGAGCCCGAGGAGAGCGGCCATGGCCAAGCAGGCCCCGCAGAGCGACCCGGCGCAGGACGCCCCCGAGGTGTCCGCGCCCCAGCACGCCGCCGCCGGGCTGCCCGCCGTCGGCCACAGCCTGCGGATGGCCGCCGAGCAGATGGGCGCCCGCCGCACCCTGGCCACCCTGCTCAAGGTCAACCAGCAGGACGGCTTCGACTGCCCCGGCTGCGCCTGGCCGGAGCCGGACAAGCCGCACACCGCCGAGTTCTGCGAGAACGGCGCCAAGGCCGTCGCCGAGGAGGCCACCGAGCGCCGCGTCCGCGCCGAGTTCTTCGCCGCCCACCCGGTCGCCGACCTGGCCGAGCGCTCCGGCTACTGGCTGGGCCAGCAGGGCCGGCTCACCCAGCCGATGCTGCTGGACGAGGGCGCCACCCACTACACGCCGGTCTCCTGGGACGACGCCTTCGCGCTCGTCGCCGAGGAGCTGAAGGCCCTGGACACCCCGGACGGCGCCGCCTTCTACACCTCCGGCCGGACCAGCAACGAGGCCGCCTTCGCGTACCAGCTGTTCGCCCGCCGGCTCGGCACCAACAACCTGCCGGACTGCTCCAACATGTGCCACGAGTCCTCCGGCTCGGCGCTCACCGAGACGCTCGGCGTCGGCAAGGGCAGCGTCAGCCTGAAGGACCTCTACCAGGCCGACCTGATCATCGTGGCCGGCCAGAACCCGGGCACCAACCACCCCCGGATGCTCTCCGCGCTGGAGCGCGCCAAGCGGGCGGGCGCCACGATCGTCAGCGTCAACCCGCTGCCGGAGGCCGGCCTGGAGCGGTTCAAGAACCCGCAGCACGCGCGCGGCCTGGTCGGCCACGGCACCAAGCTGACCGACCTCTTCCTGCAGATCCGCCTCGGCGGGGACCTCGCACTGTTCCGCGCGCTGAACCGGATCGTCCTGGAACAGGACGGCGTCGACCGCGACTTCGTCGCCGAACACTGCTACGGCTTCGAGGAGTTCGAGGCCCAGGCGCGGCGGACCGACCGCGCCGAGGTGCTCGCCGCGACCGGCCTGCCCTGGGAGCAGATCGAGGAGCTCGGCCGGCTGGTGCTGAAGTCCGAGAAGATCATCGTCTGCTGGGCGATGGGCCTCACCCAGCACAAGCACGCCGTGCCGACCATCCGCGAGGTGGTCAACTTCCTGCTGCTGCGCGGCAACGTCGGCCGCCCCGGCGCCGGGGTCTGCCCGGTGCGCGGGCACAGCAACGTCCAGGGCGACCGGACGATGGGCATCTTCGAGCGCCCCGGCGACGCCTTCCTGGACGCCCTGGGCCGGGAGTTCGGCTTCGAGCCGCCGCGCGAGCACGGCCTCGACTCGGTGGACACCATCCGCGCCATGCGCGACGGCCGGATCGGGGTCTTCTTCGCGATGGGCGGCAACTTCGTCGCGGCCACCCCGGACACCGAGGTCACCGAGGCCGCGATGCGCAACTGCCGGCTGACCGTCCACGTCTCCACCAAGCTCAACCGCTCGCACGTGGTCACCGGCGCCCGCGCCCTGATCCTGCCCACCCTCGGCCGCACCGACCGGGACGTCAGCGCACGCGGCGCCCAGTTCGTCAGCGTCGAGGACTCGATGGGCCAGGTGCACGCCTCGCGCGGCGGCCTGCGCCCGCCGGCCCCCGGCCTGCTCTCCGAGACCGCGATCGTCTGCCGGCTGGCCCGCACCGTGCTCGGGCCGCGGGACACCGTGCCGTGGGAGGACTTCGCCACCGACTACGACACCCTGCGGGACCGGATCGCCCGCGTCGTCCCGGGCTTCGAGGACTTCAACGAGAAGGTCCGCCGCCCCGGCGGCTTCACCCTGCCGCACGGCCCCCGGGACACCCGCACCTTCCCGACCGCGACCGGGAAGGCCAACTTCTCCGTCAACCCGCTGACCGCCCCCGAGGTCCCGCCGGGCCGGCTGCTGCTCCAGACCCTGCGCTCGCACGACCAGTACAACACCACGATCTACGGCCTCGACGACCGCTACCGCGGCATCAAGGGCGGCCGCCGGGTGGTCCTGGTCAACCCCGCGGACGCCGAGGAGCTGGGACTGACCGACGGCGGGTACGTCGACCTGGTCGGCGAGTGGAGCGACGGCGTGGAGCGCCGCGCCCCGCACTTCCGGGTCGTCCACTACCCCGTCGCCCGCGGCGGCGCGGCGGCCTACTACCCCGAGACCAACGTGCTGGTGCCGCTGGACTCCACCGCCGACATCAGCAACACCCCGACCTCCAAGGCGGTCGTGATCCGCTTCGCCCCCGACAGCGGCGCGTAACCCCGAGCACCGCGAAGGCCGCCCCGCGTCCGGTGACGTGGGGCGGCCTCCTCGTTGACTGTCCGGCGCGTCAGTGCGTCGGGGTGCCCAGCGGCAGCGTCGCCGTCGCACTGCCCGCGGCCGTGGCGGTCGCCGAGCCGGTGCCGCTCGGGCTCCCCGTCGGGGTGCCCGTCCCGGTCGGGGTGGGCGTGCCGGTCCCGCTCGGGGTGCCCGGCCCGGTCGGCGTCCCGGTCGGGGTCGTGGTCGGGGTCGTGGTCGGCGTGCCGCCGGTCGGCGTCCCCGGGTCGGTCGGCGTACCGGTGCCGCCCGGCGTGCTCGGCGTGCCCGGGTCGGTCGGCGTGCCCGGCACGGCCGGCGGCGTCACCGTGCCGCCCGTGGCCGGCGGGGCCGGCACCTGGTTGGCCGGGCTCGGCGCGATCGGCGTCACGGAGTCCCAGTTCGCCGGGAGGTCGGGCACCTTCCAGGCGCCGCCGGCCTCGTCCGCCGCACCGGTCGGGTCCGGCCGGACGGCGCCGAGGATCGGCATCGAGCCGATCGGCGAGATCTTGATGAACGCCCCGGGCCGCGGCGCCTGCACGATCAGCCCGCCACCGATGTACATCCCGATGTGCGAGGCGTCCTGGAAGTACACCACCAGGTCGCCGGGCCGCAGCTGGTTGAGCGCCACGTGCGGCAGCTGCGCCCACTGCTCCTGGCTGGTGCGCGGGATCGGCCGGCCGGCGTGCAGCCAGGCCTGCGAGGTGAGGCCCGAGCAGTCGTAGGCGTCCGGGCCGGTGCCGCCCCACAGGTACGGCTTGCCCACCTGCGCCAGCGCGAAGGCGATCGCCCCGCGCCCCTGCTGGGAGGGCGTGCGCTCGCCCTTGCCGAGCGCCCCGGAGGCGAGGAACGCGAGCTGCGCCTCGTCCGCCTTGGCCTTCTCCAGCTGCTCCAGCTCGGCCCGCTGGGCGCCGGTCAGGGTGGCGACCGTCTGCTCGACGGCGGCCAGGTCGGAGGCGGCCTTGGCCTTGGCCGCGTCCTGCTGGGCGACCAGCGCCTGGGAGGTCTTCAGCGCCTCCTCGGTCTGCTTCTTCAGCCCGTCCAGCGCGTCCCGGTCGCTCTTCAGCTTGTCCAGGAACTCCGACTGCGAGCGGCTGGCCGAGGCGAGCAGCTCGGCGATGACGACCGCCTCGTACGGGTCCTTGGAGAGCAGCAGCTCGGCGTAGGCCGAGGCGGACCCGTTGCGGTACTGCGCGGCGGCGAGCTGGGAGGCGATGTCGGTGCCGGCGTCGACCTGCTTCTGCTGGCGGTCCTGCCGGCCCTGGAGGTCGGTGAGCGAGGTCTGCTGCTCCGCCGCCTTGGCGACGGCGCCGTTGTACTGCTCGGTGGCGGCCTCGGCGCTCTGGTAGAGCGCGTGCAGCCGGTCGAGCAGCGGGCCGAGGGTGGCCTTGGCGTCGGCGAGCGGGTCCGCGCCGGCGACGACCTGCCCGGCTCCCGGGTCGGGTGCGGCCCAGGCGGCCGCCGCGCCGACCGGCAGCGCGAGCGCCGCGGCCGCGAGGACGGCTCCGCAGCGCAGTGCCGCCCGTACCCAGGGCCGTACGCGTGCCGTCTCCGCTCTCTGTCCCGCCCCGCCCATGACTGGTCCTCCCCGCCGCGCACTGCCCCTGTCCCGGCTTCCCGGATCCCGCAGATCCTCCCACGGGTTACTCACCGGAAACAGGGCGCATGCGGACTGGGAGGTTAATTCTCGATTGACCTGTGAGACAGCTCTCAGCAAACCGGGTCGAACCGGCGCGTTCTTCGCTAATGTCCTGCTCAGCGCGCCGTATGTCACCCCGACGAAACCCAGTGGTCACTGCGAGTCAACCATTGGAACCACGATTCCCGACCCAGTTCACCTTCCGTTTACCAAGCAGACCTACGGTCGCGACGTCACCAACGTCCGTGCGACAACTACGACGATTGTTTGGGTATGGAACACATCTCGTTCCTGGTAGCCGTTGTGATCATCACGGCGCTCGCCTTCGACTTCACCAACGGGTTCCACGACACCGCCAACGCGGCCGCCACCGCGATCGCGACCGGGGCCCTTCGTCCGAAGGTCGCGGTCACCATCGCGGCCCTGCTCAACTTCGCGGGCGCGTTCCTGTCCGTGAAGGTCGCCACCACCATCTCCGGCGGCATCGTCAACGAGAAGGCCGGCGTCCATCCCGAGATCATCTTCGCCGCCCTGGCCGGCGCGATCCTCTGGAACCTGCTGACCTGGCTGCGCGGCCTGCCGTCCAGCTCCTCGCACGCCCTGTACGGCGGCCTGATCGGCGCCACGATCGTCGGCGTCGGCACGAGCGGCGTCAACTTCGACACCGTGGTCACCAAGATCCTCATCCCGGCCGTCGCGTCCCCCTTCGTCGCCGGACTGGCCTCCTGGGGCGCCACCAAGCTGGCCTACGCGATCACCCGCAAGGGCAACACCGCGACCACCGAGAAGGGCTTCAAGACCGGCCAGGTCTTCTCCTCCTCGCTGATCTCGCTCGCGCACGGCACCAACGACGCCCAGAAGACGATGGGCATCATCACCCTGACCCTGGTCTCGGTCGGCGCCCTGCCGCACGGCGCGCTGCCCCCCACCTGGGTGATCGTCTCCGCCGGCGCGGCGATCGCGCTCGGCACCTACATGGGCGGCTGGCGGATCATCCGCTCGATGGGCAAGGGCCTGGCGGACATCCGCCCGCCGCAGGGCTTCGCCTCCGAGTCGGCCGCCGCGACCGTCATCCTGACCTCCTCGCACATGGGCTTCGGCCTCTCCACCACCCAGGTCTGCTCCGGCGGCATCATGGGCGCCGGCCTCGGCGGCCCGAAGGGCGAGCTGCGCTGGAGCCTGGTCCGCCGCATGGTCTACACCTGGGGCCTGACCCTGCCGGCCGCCGCGGTGGTCTCCGGCGGCGCCGCCCTGCTGGCCGAGCAGGGCAGCTGGGGCGTCGCCCTGGTCGGTGCCGTGCTGGTGGCCGGCGCGGCCGCGATGTGGGTGATCTCCCGCCGCCAGCCGGTCGGCGCGGACAACGTCAACGACGTCGACGTCACCCCGGTCGAGGTCGCACCGGCCGGTACCGCGAACGCCCCCACCCCCGCCTCGACCACCGTCGCGGCCTGAGCGCCACCGGCTGAGGAGCACTCACCATGCACATCAAGTGGAACGCCCTGGCCCAGACCGCCGGTCTCAGCTTCGGCATCACCGTCGCCGTGGTCGCCGTCTTCGCGCTCGGCATCCTGGCGCTGTCCCGCCGCGAGGCCTCGGTGAGCGCCGCCGGTACGGGCGAGGGCACCGCCGGGGCCGCGGGCGGCGGGCGGCTGGCCCTGGCCGGCGCGTACGTCTGCTTCGCCCTGTGCGGCGGGGTCGTCCTCTACGGGCTGTCCCTGATCGCCGGCCACTAGCCACACGCGCCACGCACGACGGAACGGGCCGGGGAGTGTCTCCACACTCCCCGGCCC
>NZ_JBHVEU010000036.1:0-32893 GCF_042802075.1 Kitasatospora sp. NPDC057518 | reverse complement strand
AGGCGTGCCCCCGTGCCCGGGCCGGCCCGGTCACCCGTCTGTACGAGGTGGTGTCACTTCTGCTCGCTGAGCGCCTTGTTGAGCAGCACGACGTTGACGCCCTCGTTGCCGAGGAAGCCGAGCGAGCGGCTCTCGGTGTACTTCTCGACCAGTTTGCCCACCGTCTCCACCGGCAGGTCGCGGTGCTTGGCGACCCGCTCGACCTGCTCCTTGGCGTACGCGACGGAGATGTGCGGGTCGAGGCCGGAGCCGGAGGCGGTCAGCGCGTCGGCCGGGACGCTCGCCGGGTCGACGCCGTCGAACGCGGCGACGGCGGCGCGGCGGTCGTTGACGGCCTTCAGCAGGTCCTCGCTGTTCGGGCCGAGGTTGCTGGCGCTGGAGGAGGAGGCGTCGTAGCCGGTCCCGGCGGCGGAGGGGCGGGGCTGGAACCACTTCGGGTCCGGCTGGGCCTCCTCCTTCGGGTCGTCCGGGTTAGTCTTCGGGAGGTTGAAGCTCTGGCCGATCAGGCTGGAGCCGACCTCCCTGCCGCCGGACGTCACCGGCGAGCCGTTCGCCTTGTCGGAGAAGGCGACCTGGGAGACACCGGTGATCAAGAGCGGGTAGACGACCCCGAGGATCACGGTGAGCACCAGGAGCGCTCGCAGGGCCGTGAAGTGGGTGCGGAGGATCGTCGGCAGGGGCTTGGACATGGTTTTCTCTCCTTCCCGCTTCAGCTGAGGCCGGGGATGAACTGGATGATCAGGTCGATCAGCTTGATGCCGACGAACGGCACCACCAGGCCGCCGAAGCCGTAGACGCCGATGTTGCGGCGCAGCAGCGAGCTGGCGTCGGACGGGCGGTAGCGCACGCCGCGCAGGGCGAGCGGGATCAGGCCGATGATGACCAGGGCGTTGAAGATGATCGCCGAGGTGATCGCGGACTGCGGGCTGTGCAGGCCCATGATGTTGAGGTGGCTCAGGCCCGGGTAGACCCCGGCGAACATCGCGGGGATGATCGCGAAGTACTTGGCCACGTCGTTGGCGATCGAGAAGGTGGTCAGCGCGCCGCGGGTGATCAGCAGCTGCTTGCCGATCTCCACGATCTCGATCAGCTTGGTCGGGTTGGAGTCCAGGTCGACCATGTTGCCGGCCTCCTTGGCCGCCATGGTCCCGGTGTTCATCGCGACGCCGACGTCGGCCTGGGCGAGCGCGGGGGCGTCGTTGGTGCCGTCGCCGGTCATCGCGACCAGCTTGCCGCCCTCCTGCTCCTTCTTGATCAGGGCCATCTTGTCCTCGGGCGTGGCCTCGGCGAGGAAGTCGTCCACGCCGGCCTCCTCCGCGATCGCCTTGGCGGTCAGCGGGTTGTCGCCCGTGATCATGATGGTCTTGATGCCCATCCGGCGGAGCTCGTCGAAGCGCTCCCGCATGCCCTCCTTGACCACGTCCTTGAGGTGGATGACCCCCAGGACGCGGGCGGGCGCGCTGCCGGTCTTCGCGGCCACGACCAGCGGGGTGCCACCCGCGGCGGAGATCCCGTCGACCAGGGTGGAGACCTCGTCGCCGACCGAACCGCCGTTCCCGGTCACCCAGTTGGAGACGGCCCCGGCGGCGCCCTTGCGGACCTGGTGGACGCCCACCCGTCGCCCACCACCGCCCTTGTCCGAGTCGCTGCGCTCCGCCCCTTCCATTTCCTCGTCCAGGTCGACGCCCGACATCCGGGTCTGGGCAGTGAACGGGACCCAGGTGGCGTGGGTCAGCTCGCCCTGGGCGCGGGCCCGCAGACCGTACTCGGTCTTGGCGAGGACCACGATCGAGCGGCCCTCCGGGGTCTCGTCCGCGAGCGAGGAGAGCTGCGCGGCACTGGCCAGGTCCTCGGTGGAGACGCCCGGGGCGGGCAGGAACTCGGCGGCCTGGCGGTTGCCCAGGGTGATAGTGCCGGTCTTGTCGAGCAGCAGGGTGTTGACGTCGCCGGCGGCCTCGACGGCGCGGCCGGACATCGCCAGCACGTTGCGCTGCACCAGCCGGTCCATGCCGGCGATGCCGATCGCGGAGAGCAGCGCGCCGATGGTGGTCGGGATGAGCGCGACGATCAGGGCGACCAGGACGATCATCGACTGCGGGGCGCCCGCGTAGGTGGCCATCGGCTGGAGCGTGACGACCGCGACCAGGAAGACGATGGTCAGCGAGGCCAGCAGGATGTTGAGCGCGATCTCGTTCGGCGTCTTCTGCCGGGCGGCGCCCTCGACCAGGGCGATCATCCGGTCGATGAACGACTTGCCGGGCTCCGAGGCGATCTTCACCACGATCCGGTCGGACAGCACCTTGGTGCCGCCGGTGACGGCGCTGCGGTCGCCGCCGGACTCCCGGATGACGGGCGCGGACTCGCCGGTGATCGCCGACTCGTCGACGCTCGCGACACCCTCGACCACGTCGCCGTCACCGGGGATGACCTGCCCGGCCTCGACCACCACGTGGTCGCCGAGCCGGAGCGCGGTGCCGGGCACCTCCTCCTCGGCGCCGGTGGCCGGCCAGTCGGTGAGCCGACGGGCCATGGTGTCGCTCTTGGTCTTGCGCAGGGTGTCGGCCTGCGCCTTGCCGCGGCCCTCGGCGACGGCCTCGGCCAGGTTGGCGAAGATCGTGGTCAGCCAGAGCCAGACGGTGATGGCCCAGGCGAACACGGACGGGTCGGCGATCGCGGCGACGGTGGTGACCACCGAGCCGACCTCGACCACGAACATCACCGGATTCTTGACCATCACCCGGGGGTCGAGCTTCTTCACCGCGTCCGGCAGGGACGCGAGGATCAGCTTCGGGTCGAGCAGGCCGCTCGACACTCTGTGCGGCGCGGCAGGCTCCGCCTTGTCGGCCGGTGCGGGGTTGAGCGTAGGGGTGGACATCAGGAGGACAGACCTTCCGCGATCGGCCCGAGAGCCAGGGCCGGGAAGTAGGTGAGGCCGACGACGATCAGGATCACGCCCGACAGCAGGCCCACGAACAGCGGCTTGTGGGTGGGCAGGGTGCCCGGGGTGGCCGGGACCGGCTGCTGCTGGGCGAGCGAGCCGGACAGCGCCAGGACGAAGACGATCGGCAGCAGCCGGCCGAAGATCATCGCCAGGCCGAGCGCGGTGTCGTACCAGTCGGTGTTGACGGTGATGCCGCCGAAGGCCGAGCCGTTGTTGTTGGCCGCCGAGGTGAAGGCGTACAGCACCTCGGAGAAGCCGTGGGCGCCCGAGTTGAGCATCCCGGCGCGCTCACCCGGCAGGGCCATCGCCACACCCGTGCCGACCAGCACGATCGTCGGCGTGGTGAGGATGTACAGCGAGGCGAACTTCATCTCCCGGCCGCCGAGCTTCTTGCCCAGGTACTCGGGGGTGCGGCCGACCATCAGGCCCGCCACGAACACCGCGATGACCGCCAGCACGAGCATCCCGTACAGGCCGGAGCCCACACCGCCGGGCGCGATCTCGCCCAGCATCATGTTGAAGACCGTCAGCCCGCCGCCGAACGGCGTGTACGAGTCGTGGAAGGAGTTCACCGCGCCGGTCGAGGTCAGCGTCGTCGAGGCGGCGAACAGCGAGCTCGCGGCGATGCCGAAGCGCTGCTCCTTGCCCTCCATCGCGGCGCCCGCGGCCTGCAGGGCGGCGCCGTGGTGCTGCGACTCGGCGAGGGTCAGCAGGGCCACCGAGGCGGCCCAGAACAGGCCCATCACGGCGACGATCGCGTAGCCCTGGCGGTTGTCCCCCACCATCCGGCCGAAGGTCCGCGGCAGCGCGAACGGGATCAGCAGGATCAGGAAGATCTCGACCAGGTTGGTGAACCCGGTCGGGTTCTCGAACGGGTGCGCCGAGTTGGCGTTGAAGAAGCCGCCGCCGTTGGTGCCGAGCAGCTTGATGACCTCCTGGGAGGCCACCGGGCCGCCCGGGATCTTCTGGACCTCGCCGGCCAGCGAGGTCACCTCGTGGAAGCCGTGGAAGTTCTGGATCACGCCGTTGGCGGCCAGCACCAGGGCGAAGACGATCGAGACCGGCAGCAGCAGGCGCAGGTTGATCCGGGTGAGGTCCACCCAGAAGTTGCCGATCCGGTCCGTCCGGTTGCGGGTGAAGCCCCGGATCAGCGCGGCGACGACGGCGATGCCGACGGCCGCGGAGACGAAGTTCTGCACCGCCAGGCCCGCCATCTGCACCAGGTGGCCCATCGCGGACTCGCCGCCGTAGGACTGCCAGTTGGTGTTGGCGACGAACGAGATCGCGGTGTTCCAGGCCTGGTGGCCCTCCATCTGCGGAACACCCAGGTTCAGCAGCAGGTAGCCCTGGAGGCGGATCAGGCCGTAGAGGAAGAGGACGGAGACGGCCGAGAAGGCCAGCACCGAGCGGAGGTACGACGGCCAGCGCTGGTCGGCGTCGCCGTCGACGCCGACCAGCTTGTAGATGCCGCGCTCGACTCTGAGGTGCTTGGCGGAGGTGAGGAGCTTGGCGATGTAGTCGCCGAGGGGGCGGTAGCACAGGGCCAGCGCGCCGACGAGGGCGATGACCTGGAGCCAGCCCGCGAGAGTGGATCCCATGTCAGAACTTCTCCGGGAAGATCAGCGCCACGACGAGATAGCCGACGAGCGCGACGGCCACGACCAGACCAGCGATGTTCTCCGCGCTCACAGCTTCTCCACCCCCCGCGCGATCAGGGCGATGACGGCGAACACGGCGACCGTGACACCGACGTAGATGAGATCGGACATGGGCTCCACCAGAGTGGTTCGGGAGATGCCGCGACCTGGGCCGAAGGGGCTCGCGCGGCGCCGGCGGACGACCGGCAGATGCAGCAAACCAGCCGTCAGCGGCGCGTTATGGGGCCCTGACGCCCTCCATACGGGTGACAGCGCGACGTTGACGCGGCCTTGACGGGCGCTTCACCGGACCGAGACCGTCGTGATCGGGCCGAGACACGGCGGCGGGCCGGGGGCGCGTTCGGCGGCGGGCCGCTGGGGGCACGTCCGGGTACGGAACGGCCCCGGGCGGCGGGCTGCCGTCCGGGGCCGTTCCGTACCCGTCCCCTGATCACATCCGCATGCGCAGCCGGCAGACCACCGCGTCGGTGTGCCGCCGCAGGGCGCGGTCGATGACGGCGCCGCGCCGGTTCTGGAGCGCCCGCTGCCACCAGCGGGCCGGCTCCACCTCGGGGATCAGCACGGTGAGCCGGTCGTAGGCGTGCTCCGCCCCCAGCTCGTTGACGAAGTCGGCGATCGGCCGGCCCAGCCGGCGGTGGACATCCGGGATCTCCACCAGCGGCACGCCCGGCCGCCACAGCTCCCAGTCCCGGCGCAGCGCCTCGGCGGCGGCCGGCTCGTGCACCACGGTCACCGCCATCACCTCGTCGCCGAGCGAGAGCGCCGCCGACAGGCCGTCCCTGGTCAGCCGGGTGATCGCGGTCACCGGGACGACGACCAGACTGCGCTGCCCGGTCACCGGGCCGGGCACCCGGCCCAGCTCCAGCCGCTCGCCGATCCGCCCGTAACTGCGGTGGACCGCCTCGAACAGCACCACCAGCAGCGGCAGGGCCACCACGATGCCCCAGGCGCCCTCGGTGAACTTGGTGCCGGTGACGACCAGCGCCGCGACGCCGGTGAGCAGCGCCCCGAAGCCGTTCAGCGCGGCCTTCCACCGCCAGCCGGACGGCCGGTGCAGCAGCCAGTGCCGGACCATGCCGACCTGGCAGATGGTGAAGCCGACGAACACGCCGATCGAGAACAGCGGCACCAGGCTGTTGACGTCCCCGCCGGAGCCGGCCAGCAGCGCCGCCGACACCGCGGCCAGGAACAGCACGCCGTACCGGTACACCTGGCGGTCGGCGCGCAGCGCGAACAGGTGCGGGAGGTGGTTGTCCCGGGCGAGCAGGTCGAGCAGCACCGGCAGCCCGCCGAAGGAGGTGTTGGCGGCCAGCCCGAGCAGCACCACGGTGGCGAACTGGACGACGTAGAAGCCGAAGCCGTGGCCGAGCGAGGCGTCGGCGAGCTGGGCGAGCACGGTGACGCCCTCGACCGGCTGGAGGTGGAAGCGGCCGATCAGCACGGCCAGTCCGATCAGCATCACGCCGAGCAGGGCGCCGAGCGCGACCTCGGTGTGCTGGGCGCGCTTGACCCGCGGGGTGCGGAAGGAGGGGACGGCGTTGGCCACCGCCTCCACCCCGGTCAGCGCGGAACAGCCGGCCGCGAAGGCCTTGAGCAGCAGCAGCGCGCCGACGGTGGTGGCGTTCTCGGCGAGCGTCGAGGCGTGGCCGGCGGCGGCCGCGGTGCTGGCCGGGGCGTCCCGGAACAGGCCGACCACGACGATCGCCAGGATGGAGAGCACGAAGACGGCCGTCGGCGCCATGAACCAGCGCGCCGACTCGGCGATCCCCCGCAGGTTCACCGCGGTGACCAGCGCGAGCACCCCCAGGCAGAGCCAGACCCGGTCGTCGTACAGGCCCGGGACGGCCGAGGTGAGCGCGGCGACGCCGGCGGTGACCGAGACCGCCACGTTCAGCACGTAGTCGACGACCAGCGAGGCGGCCGCGGTCAGCGCGGTCCGGCGGCCGAGGTGCGCCTTGGCCACCGCGTAGGCGCCGCCGCCGTCCGGGAACGCCGCGATCACCTGCCGGTAGGAGGCCACCAGCACCGCCAGCAGCAGGGCGATCGCCGCGGTGACCGGCAGCGTGAAGCCCAGCCCGTACGCCCCGGCGGCGGCCAGCACCAGCACGATCGACTCCGGCCCGTACGCGACCGAGGCCATGGCGTCCAGCGAGAGCGCGGCCAGCCCGCCGAGCGCGCTGAGCCGGTGCCGCTCGTCTCCCGCGCCGGTGCCAGGCGGCTCGGAGTCGGCCGTGACGGCCGGGGTGGTGATGGCGCTGGACATCGGACGGGACCTCCGCAGTCGGTAGTTGCTCCGATCCTGCGGTCCGCGCGCCCGTCGCCCGCCGGGCCCCTACGCGTTCCTGACGCCGCCACGAGCGGCCTTGACGCGCCCTTGACGCGGCCGTCACGCTGCGTCGGCCTCCGTCGGGTGGCTGTTGGCGGGGGTGGGGCGAGCCGTTTGTCCCGGCGGTCGCCGGCTGGGAAGACGATCAGCTCTGTCGAAGGACTCCCACCCCCGGGCCCCACTCTGCTGCCTGACACCCGTAATTGCAAGCAATGTGCAATAAGTCGGCCCGGCGCCCGCCCTCCCGACTCCCCGCTCCCCCGCCCCCGGCAAGGCCGCCCGGGCAAAACGAAACAGCCCCCGATACGCGTTTCCGCAGATCGGGGGCTGTTTCTCTATCCTGTGGCTGGTGCAGGGTTCGAACCTGCGTAGCTTGCGCGACAGATTTACAGTCTGCTCCCTTTGGCCGCTCGGGCAACCAGCCAGGATCTTCGTTTCCCGGGGTGTTCACCCCGTTCGACTTGGTAAACCATACCCGATGCCGGGGGGTGCTCCGCCACTCGATAGATCACGCGACGATCAAGAAACCGCGGGCGCCCGCTACGGGCGAGGCCGGTGTGGCGCTGGATAGGCTGGGGTCGCGGGCGCCCCCGAGGGGCGGGCCCGTGCCAGTGAAGACCAGAGCATCAAGGAGACCAATACCCATGGCCGACTCCAGTTTCGACATCGTCTCGAAGGTCGAGTGGCAGGAGGTCGACAACGCGATCAACCAGACCTCCCGCGAGATCGCGACGCGCTTCGACTTCAAGAACGTGGGCGCCGAGATCAGCCGCTCGGGCGAGAAGATCGAGATGAAGGCGAACGGCGAGGAGCGCGTGCGCGCCGTACTCGACATCCTCCAGACCAAGTTCGTGAAGCGCGGCCTGTCGCTGAAGGCCCTGGACGCCAACGAGCCCCAGCTGTCCGGCAAGGAGTACAAGATCTTCGCCAACGTCAAGGAGGGCATCACCACGGAGGACGCGAAGAAGGTCGCGAAGATCATCCGTGACGAGGGCCCGAAGGGCGTCAAGGCGCAGGTCCAGGGCGACGAGCTGCGCGTCAGCTCGAAGAGCCGCGACGACCTCCAGGCCGTGCAGGCCCTGCTCAAGGGCAAGGACCTGGACTTCGCGATCCAGTACGTGAACTACCGCTGACCCTCCGGTCGGCCGGTTCGACGGACGACGGCGCGGCCCTGCTCCCCGCTTCGGGGGCGGGGCCGTTCGCGTCGGCGGGGCCGGGGCGGGCGGCGGGGCCGACGGGCGGTGGGGCGCGGGGGTCGGGTCAGCCGGCCGACTCCGCCCAGCCGGCGGTGCTGCGGTGCCGGCCCAGGCCGACCGACTCGAACTCGTCCGCCCGGCCCTCCTCGGTGCGCGCGCCGATCCGTCGCAGGACGTGGGAGATCGGGGTGCCGTCGGCCGGGGCGGGCTCGAACTCGCCGATGGTGAGCGGGCCGAGGGTGACCGCGCCGTCCGCCCAGACGGCGGCGCGCTGGGTGCCGCTGCCGCCGAAGTACTCGGCCTCGACGCAGGCGATCGGGCCGGCCTTCGACCAGGCGGCCAGCCGGAGTTCGAAGCCGTCCGAGTGCCAGCCGAACCCGGCCCCGCCGCGCGGCTTGCGCACGCTGCCGTCCCCCTGGAGCGCGGCGAGGACGGCGGAGGTGACCGGGATCATCGCCAGCCCCTGTGCCAAGGGCACCACCCGGGCCGCCGGAACCTCCGCGGCCGCCACCGTCAGCAGCTCCCGTGTTCCTATCAGCGCCTGGAGTTCATAGGACATGGCGGCCATGGTGTCCCACCGCACCGACAGTCGGCCCGGAATTTATGATTCCGTGCCCGGTCGGAGACCGTAGAGCAGGCTGCGGGGCCTTTGGAGCGGTCCGCGGCCGGTCCGCGGGGCCCGGATCGCGCCGTCGACCGCAGCTCCTCCGGTCCTGCCGCCGGTCACCCGCTCGGGTGCTCGCGGCATGCGGCGGCCGCGGCGCCCCGGTGGACTGGCCGGGTACGGCCTCTCTTCCCGACCCCTCCCCCGGCTCCCGCGCGGTCGGGCGCTCCCGGCCGGGGCCGTACGGAGGAGGACCGCATGCATGCGCCGGACAGACCCCCGCCGAACCGGACGGCCGCCGCCGCACCGGCCCTGGCACTCCGCGGGCCGGCCCGCATCCTGCTCGGCCTCGTCCCGGCGCTCGCGCTCCGGCTGTCGGCAGGAGCGATCGCACCGACCCCGCCGATCGCACCGGCAGGACCGGCAGGACCGGCCTCCGCCGGGGGCCGCGGCGGCCCCGGCCGGGGAGCGCCGGACCCGCCGGCACCGCGCCGGCCCGCAGGGGCTTCCCCGAGGGCTTCACCAACTCCTCCCGAAAGTGATGGAGTTGACGCGACGGAGGCTCAGCAGAGCCCGTCCGGCCCCAGAGGAGGAACCGCCGTGCCCCGCCCCTTCACCGTGCAGGACCACACCGACCGGATGACCCGTGCCACCGCCGAGGCGACCGCCGCCGGACTGGCCGGCCTGGTCGTCGCCCCCGGCCCCGACCTGTCCTACCTGTGCGGCTACTCGCCCACCGCGATCACCGAGCGGCTGACCGCCCTCGTACTCGCGGTCGGACGCGAACCCACCCTGGTGGTGCCCAAGTTGGAACGTCCGGACGCCGAGAAGGCGGTCGGCGCCCCGGCCGTCCGGCTGCTCGACTGGTCCGACGGCGAGGACCCGTTCGCCACCGCGGGCCCGCTGCTCGACCCGGCCGGCCGGTACGGCGTCTCCGACAACACCTGGGCCCTGCACCTGCTCGGCTTCCAGGCCGCGCTGCCCGGCGTCTCCTTCACCTCGCTCACCGACAGCCTGCCGATGCTGCGCGCCGTCAAGGACACCGAGGAGCTGGAGCGGCTGGCCTCGGCCGGCGGCGCGGCGGACGCCGCCTACCGGGGCATCCTGGAGGTCCCGTTCGCCGGCCGCCGGGAGACCGACGTGGCCGCCGACCTCGGCGCGCTGCTCATCCAGTACGGGCACAGCCAGGTCGACTTCACCGTGGTCGGCTCCGGCCCGAACGGCGCCGACCCGCACCACGAGGCCGGTGAGCGGGTCATCCGTACGGGTGACACGGTGGTGCTGGACTTCGGCGGTCTCAAGGACGGCTACGGCTCCGACACCACCCGGACCGTGCATGTCGGCCCGGACGTGCCGGACGAGGTGCGGACGGTGCACGAGCTGGTCCGGCTGGCCCAGCAGACCGCCTTCGAGGCGGTCCGGCCCGGTGTCGGCTGCCAGGAGATCGACCGGATCGCCCGCCGGGTGATCACCGAGGGCGGGTACGGCGAGTACTTCATCCACCGCACCGGCCACGGCATCGGCACCACCACGCACGAACCTCCGTACCTGGTCGAGGGCGAGGAGCGGCCGCTGGTGCCCGGCATGTGCTTCTCCATCGAGCCCGGGATCTACCTGCCCGGCCGGTTCGGGGTGCGGATCGAGGACATCGTCACCGTCACCCCGGCCGGCGGCCGCCGCTTCAACAACACCCCGCACGAGCTGGGCATCGTGGCCTGAGGCCGCCGGACGGTGCCGGAAGGCGCCCGACGGTGTCCGCAGGTGCCCGAGGGCGCCTTCCGGTGCCTGATCGTGTGTCGAACCGGGTGACGACCGGGTCGGACGTTCTTACGATCCGGTCATATTTCACCCAGAGACCTCCAAGTTTGGGTTGCTAGTTTCAGTGCGCATGACCAAGACCCTCTCCCCGGCCCCGCACGACGTGCGGGCCGGGCAGCCGCGCCCGGTGCCTCCGCCCCGCCCCCGCGTGACGGGCTGGTCGAGACTCCGATGGCTGGCCTGGCCGCTCTACCTGACGTGCCTCCTCTGGTTCCTGCGCACCGAGGGCATCCCCGCGGCCAACGACGTGCTGTTCCTCTGGCTGATCGCCGCCCTGCTGACCGGCGCCGTGCACAGCGGGCACGGCCCCCGCGGCTTCCTCCTGGTCCTGCGCGACTGGGTCCCGGTGATGGCCGTGGTGTGGACGTACTCGCTGCTGCGCGGCTACGGCGCGCACACCCCGTGGGCCCCGCACTGGCTGCCGCAGCTGCGCTTCGACGAGGTGCTCGGCTTCGGCGAGACCTGGACCGTCCGGCTCCAGCACGCCCTCTACACCGCCGGCTCGCCGCACTGGTACGACTACGCCGCGGTGGCCGTCTACCTCTCGCACTTCTTCGTCGTCTTCCTGCTGCTCGCGGTGCTCTGGCGGCGCGCCCACCAGCGCTTCCGCCAACTGCTCGCCGCCTACCTGACGCTCACCTTCGCGGGCTTCGCCACCTACCTCCTCTACCCGGCCGACCCGCCGTGGCTGGTCGCCCAGGAGGGCAACCTGCCGCACCTGTCCCGGGTGGTCTGGGAGGTCATCTCGGTGAGCGGGCTGCCGCAGGCCGACTCGCTGCTGGAGAACGGCAGCCAGTTCGCCAACGACGTCGCCGCGATGCCCTCGCTGCACTCCGCCTACCCGGCGATGCTGCTGTTCTTCTTCTGGCCCACCGCCAAGCGCTGGCTGCGGGCGGTGCTGGTCGCCTACCCGCTCGCGATGACCTTCACCCTGGTGTACGGCGCGGAGCACTTCATCATCGACGTCTTCGTCGGCTGGGCGTACGCGGCCGCGGTGGTGTACGGCCTGCGCCGGCTGCGCGCCCGCCGGGCGGCCAGGGCCTCGGCCCCGCTCGCGGCCCCGGCCCCGGTCCGTACGGAGGCGACGGCCGAAGGCACGGCCCAGGCCCAGGCCCCGGTCCGTACGGAGGCGACGGCCGAGGACGCGACCGAGGCCCCGGCCGAGGGCACGGCCCGGACGGAGGCCCCCGCCAAGGGCACGGCAGACTTGGCCGGGTGAATCCGAGCGCACCGATGAAGCCCACCGCCGAGCAGCTGCTGGCCGCCAAGGACAGCACCATCCCGGACGTCTCCGGGCCCGGGCTGCGGGTGCTGTTCTGCGGCATCAACCCGGGCCTGTGGTCCGGCGCCACCGGCCACCACTTCGCCCGCCCGGGCAACCGCTTCTGGCCCGCCCTGCACCGCTCCGGCTTCACCGGGCGCCAGTACCGCCCGGACGAGCAGCGGGAGTTGCTCGCGCTCGGGCTGGGCATCACCAACGTCGCCCCGCGCGCCACCGCCAAGGCGGACGAACTGACCACCGAGGAGCTGCGCGAGGGCGGCGCCGCGCTGCGCGAGCGGGTGCTGCGGCTGCGCCCGCGCGCCCTGGCCGTGCTCGGCATCGGCGCCTACCGGACGGCCTTCGGGCAGCGCCGGGCCCCGCTCGGGCGGCAGCCGGAGGGCATCGGCGACACCGAGGTGTGGGTGCTGCCGAACCCCAGCGGCCTCAACGCCCACTACACCCTGGACGGGCTGGCCGAGGAGTTCCGCAGGCTCCGGGAGGCCGTCGGGGGCTGAGCAGCCGCCGGGGCCGGGGCCTCTTCCGGAGCCCCGGCCGGTGCCGAAGGACGCGCCGCCCCCGCGAGCCGGGCCGCCACCAGCCCGGCGGGCAGCGGCAGTTCGCGCAGTTCCCGGATCAGCGCCCGGACGGCGGCCGTCCCGGCCAGCTCGGGCGTGGTGACGTACCCGACGGAGCGGCTGGGCGGCCGCGGCCCGAGGTCGGTGACGGCGAGGCCGGCCGGGGCGCCGAGCAGGGCGGTCCGGGGCATGATCGCCATGCCGAGGCCCTGGGCGACCAGCGAGACGGCCACCGTGTCGTCCTCCACGTCCACGGTCGCGGGCGGGATCCAGTCCTGCCGCTGCCACCAGTCCCGGGTGTACGAGCCGCAGTTCTCGTCCCAGTCGACCAGCGGGAGTTCGCGCGGCGCCGGGTGGCCCTGCGGGTGCGCGAGCGCGTACGACTCCTCGTACAGTCGCACCGCGACCAGGCCCGGGACGGGCGGCGGGCCGCCCGCGTCGAGCGTTGCCAGCCCGAGGTCGGCGCGCCCGTCGGCGACCTCCCCGGCGCTGCCCCGGCCGAGCTCCCGGACGATCCGGACGCGGGTGCCGAGCCCGGGGTGGCGCTCGGCGAGCCGGGCCAGGACGGGTGGCAGCAGGTGGGCGGCGGCGCTGCGGAAGGCGGCGATCCGCAGGGTGCCGGTCAGCGGCCCGTCCGCTCCCGCGCCGCGCACCTCGGGGCCCATCGCGTCCAGCAGCCGCAGGATCCGGCGGGCGTACGCCACCGCCCGCGCGCCGCCCTCGGTGGGGCGTGCGCCGTGGCGCCCGCGGTCGAAGAGCACCGTGCCCAGCTTCCGCTCGCAGGCGCGGACGGCGTGCGAGACGGCGGACTGGGTGGTGCCCAGGCGTGCGGCGGCCGCCGTGAAGCTCCGCTCCTCCTCGACGGCGACCAGGGTCCGCAGCTCGTGCGGGGCGAGATCGGTCATGGGCCCGAATCTAATCCGCGGGCCCGCGATCCATCGATCCCGCTCATGGACCGGCCCGTTCCATCGACCGCCGCCCCTGCCCGGCCGCTCCCGCGCTTCCTACGGTGATCACGTCCCGCCGAGCCCCCCGCGCACCTGGAGCAGCCCCGATGTCCCGTCCCACCGCCCGCGCCGTCCACCTGGTCGCCCGCCCCGACGGCGCGCCGACCGCCGCGGACTTCGCCTTCGTCGACGAGACCGTCCCGGCCCTCGCGGCGGGCGAGGCCCTCGTCGAGAACCTCTACCAGTCCGTCGACCCGTACATGCGCGAGGAGATGGAGGAGGGCGGCTGGGCGCTGCACGCCCCGCTGGAGGGGCGCACCCTCGGCCGGGTGGTGGAGTCCCGGGCCGACGCCCTGCCGGTCGGGGCGCTGGTCCAGCACCGCCAGGCCTGGCGCACCCTCTCGGTGGTCACCGCCGAACGGGCGAGCCTGCTCCCCGACCTCGCCGGCGTCCCGCTCAGCGCCCACCTGTCGGTGCTCGGCGGCACCGGCCTGTCCGCCTGGGTCGCGCTGACCAGGATCGCCCGGCTCCAGCCCGGCGAGACGCTCTTCGTCTCGGCGGCCGCGGGCGGCGTCGGCACCGCCGCCGGACAGCTCGCCCGCCTGCTCGGCGCCGGACGGATCGTCGGCAGCACCGGCTCCGCCGCCAAGGCCGCCCGCCTCACCGAGCGGCTCGGCTTCGACGCCGCCTTCGACTACCACGACGGCCCGATCGCGGACCGGCTGCGCGAGGCCGCGCCGGACGGGCTGCACGTCTACCTGGACAACGTCGGCGGCGACCACCTGGCGGCCGCCATCGGCGCCCTGCGCGGGCGCGGCCGGATCGCCTGGTGCGGCGCGGTCGCCCAGTACAACCGGCTCGGGAACCCGCCGGCCGCCCCCCGCAACCTGTTCGACGTGGTCGGGAAGAGCCTGCGGCTGGAGGGCTTCCTGGTCCGCGACCACCTCGACGCCCGGCCGGAGCTGTACGACTTCCTCGTCCCGCACCTGCGCTCGGGCGCCGTCGTCCCGGACGAGACGGTCGTGGACGGCTTCGACCGGGTGGTGGACGCCTTCCTCGGCATGCTGCGCGGCGAGAACACCGGCAAGATGCTGGTCCGGATCGCCGACTGACCACCCCGTGCCCCGCCGCGGCGCCCGCCCCGGCGGCAGTCACCCGGGCAGCGGCAACACGGCCAGGTCGAGCGCGGCGAGCCGGGCCGGGTCGGCCACCACCTCGTAGCCGGCCACCCGGCCGTCCGCGACCGCCATCCGCAGCACCAGCCGCAGCCGCCCGTCCGGGGCGATCAGGATCCCGGGCACCCCGTCCACCAGGGCCACCGCGCCGTACCGGGCCCGGCGGCCGAAGACCGTGCTCTCCCGGGCGACGGCCTGCGCGCCCCGGGCCACCAGGGCGCGGCCCGGTGGCAGCGCCGCCGGATCGGCCCGGCGCACCACGTCCGGCGCGAGGACGGCCAGCAGGTCGGCCAGGTCCCCACCCCGGGCGGCGGCCAGGAAGGCCTCCACCACCCGCCGGTGCCCGGCCAGCGGCTCCGGGGGCAGCGCGGCCGTCCCCCGGACCCGCTGCCGGGCCCGGCTGGCCAGTTTCTTCGCGGCCACCGGGGTCCGCCCGACGATCGGCGCGATCTGGTCGAAGGGCACCGCGAAGCCGTCGTGCAGCACGAAGGCGACCCGCTCGGCCGGGCCCAGCCGGTCCAGCACCACGAGCAGCGCCCGGCCCACCGACTCGACCAGCAGCGCCTCCCGCTCCGGCTCCGGGCCGCCGCCCGCCGCCTCCGGCAGCGCCTCGTCGGCCGGCTCCTCGCGGCGCGCGGCACGGGCCCGCAGCAGGTCCAGGCAGATCCGGGAGACCACCGTGGTCAGCCAGCCGGGCAGGTTGTCGATCTCCGCCGGACCGGTGCGGACCAGCCGCAGCCAGGCCTCCTGCACGGCGTCCTCGGCCTCGCCGGTCGAGCCGAGCATCCGCTGGGCGATCGCCCGCAGCCGGCCGCGCTCGGCCTCGAAGCGCTCCTCCGGCGCCTCGGCCCGCCGCCCCGGGGCCGCCGCCGCCCCGGCCGCCGCTCCCGACATCGCGTCCCGGTCCATCGGTCACCTTTCCTCGGCGCGGCCCGTCACCGCTATGACGATCCGTCCTCCTCCGAGGTGACCGGGAGACCACCATGACCTCCACCACGCTGCTCCACCTGGACTCCAGCATCAGCCCGTCCGGCTCGGTCAGCCGCGCCCTGACCGCCCGCTTCGCCGACGCCTGGCACGCCCGGCACGGCACCGCCGGCCGGGACCGGTACCGGTACCGCGACCTCGCCGCCGACCCGGTGCCCGCGGTGCGCGCCGCCTACGACGCCCTCGGCCGCCGCACCGAGCGCAAGGGGATACTCCCGCTGGACGACATCGGCCGCCTCGCCGAAGGGCCGGACGAGGCGCACGAGTGGACGCTCAGCCGCCCGCTGATCGAGGAGCTGCGGGCCGCCGGCACCCTGCTGGTCGGCAGCCCGATGTACAACTACACCGTCTCGGCCGGCCTCAAGGCGTGGATCGACCGGGTCACCTTCCCCGGCGTCCACCACGACCCGGAGACCGGCGAGCCGCTGCTGCGCGCCACCCGCGTGGTGGTCGTCGCCGTCCGCGGCGGCGGCTACGCACCGGGCACCCCGCGCGCCCACTGCGACTTCCAGGTCCCGTACCTGCGGGCGTACTTCGACCGGATCGGGGTCGCACCGGAGCACCTGCACGTGGTCACCGCCGAGCTCACCAGGGCCGCGGACGTCCCGGCGCTGAACGCCCTCCAGCCGCTCGCCGCCGAGTCGCTGGCGGCGGCCGAGGCCGCCCTCGACGAGCTGGCCGCGACGCTCTGAGCCGCCCTGACAGGCCTGGCCGGGCGGCCGCTACAGCGGGGTGACGGCCTTGAGCACCACCAGCAGGGCCACGGCGGCGTTGAGCGCGCACAGCGCCGACACCGCCGTGCCGATCGCCGCGACCATCGCCGCCAGGCCCGCCGGGGTCTTGGCCGGCGGCCAGTTGCGGGAGGTCGGCACCGGGCCGAGCAGCGCGGCGACCCGGCGCGGCACCGGGCCGGCGGCGGCCGCCGCCGCGGTCGGCGTCGCGAAGGCCGCGAAGCCGGGGGCCGGGGCGGCGTGCGAGACCAGCGCCGCCCGGGCCACCGCCCGCGCGGTGATCCGGCGGTCCCCCACGGCCTGCGCCGACTCCTCGTCCGCCCACCGCTCCGCGCTGAACGCCACCGCGTGCTGCAGCGGCCGCAGGAACGGGTTGACGCAGGCGGCGAGCTGGGTGGTCAGCAGGTACCGGTGGTGCCGGTGGCGCAGGTGCGCCCGCTCGTGCGCGAGCAGCGCCTCGCGCTCGTCGGCGGCCAGGCCGGCCAGCATCCCGGTGGAGACCACCACCCGGCCGGGCGAGCCGGGCAGCGCGTAGGCGTACGGGCTGTGGTCCGGCAGCACCGCGAGGTCGCCGGACTCCCCCGGCTCCGCGGGCAGCCCGCTCAGCGCCCGGCGGGCCCGGTTCCGCACCCGCAGGTGCCGGACGACCGTCCGGGCGCAGGCCAGGACCACCAGGGCCAGCAGCCACATCGCGGCCGTGCCGACCGTCTCGTGGTACGGCAGCGCGGCCCGCACCTCCGGGTCGGACCAGCTGTCCGGCAGCGGGTTGCCGGGGATCTGCGCGGTGCCGACCACGCCGATCAGTCCGAGGCAGAGCACGCTGCACACCGCCATCACCGCGCTGATCACGGTCATCAGCCGGGCCGCGCCGCGCGGATGCAGGTGCTGCTCGGTCAGGCGCGCGATCGGGACCGCGGTGAGCGGCAGGACGAGCGGGAGGAAGACGAAGAAGCCCACGGGTCAGCTCTCACGGTCGGGCGCCGCCGGATCGGCGGACGCGGCGTCCAGCAGCGCCCGCAGCAGTTCCTCGTCGTGCGGCAGCAGCGCGCTGACGAAGCTGGCCAGGACCGCGTCCCGGTCGGCCTCCCCGTCGAGCATCCGGCGCATCCGCAGCGCGGCCAGCCCGGCGGCGTCCGCGGAGGCCTGCCACAGGTAGGAACGGCCGGCGCGGGTCCGGGTCACGGCGTTCTTGGCGTGCAGCCGGGACAGGATGGTCATCACGGTGGTGTACGCCAGGTCGCCCTCCAGGCGTTCCTGGACCCACCCCGCGGCGGCCGGGCCGGGCGCCTGCTGGAGCACCGCGAGCACCTGCGCCTCCAGCTCGCCCTGGCCTCGTCGTCGGGGCGGCGCGTCCCCGGCCGTCGGGGCGTGCCTCTGGTCTGCCATGACGGCCCACTCCCTCCGGATGCCGCGCCCGGACCGGCGGGCGCGGGTTCATCCTAACGAGCGCGGGGCCGCGCCGATCCGGTCGGAGCGAGGGTTCGGGGGCGTACGGCGCCACTCCGCTCCGGGGCCGGTGCCGCCCGCCGGGTCAGCTCCGGGGCCGGTGCCGCCCGCCCGGTCAGCTCCGGGCCCGTTGGGTCACCGCGATGCAGACCAGCACCACCACCGCGGTGACCGGCGCCGCGGCCGGCAGGTGCTCGCCGAGCAGCAGCACCGACCAGACCAGCGTCAGCAGCGGCTGCGCGAGCTGGAGCTGGCTGGCCCTCGGCACCCCGATCGCGGCCATCCCCCGGTACCAGAGCACGAGCCCGCCGAGCTGCGAGACCGCCGCCGTGTACGCCAGCCCGGCCAGCGCCTTCGCCCCGAGCCGGACCGGCTCGGCGCCCAGCCCGAGCACGGCGGTCAGCAGCGTCGCGGGCAGCGCGACCAGCACCGCCCAGGCGATCACCTGTCCGCCCGGCAGGTCCCGGGAGAGCCGCCCGCCCTCGGCATACCCGGCGGCGCAGAGCAGCACCGCCACGAAGAGGTAGAGGTCGGCGGCGGTCGGCCGGCCGTGGCTCTGGACCAGGGTGAAGGCGAGCACCGCCGCGGCCCCGGCGAGCGCCGCCGCCCAGAACGCCCCGGACGGCCGGCGGCCGGTGCGCAGCGCCGAGACCACCGCCGTGGCCAGCGGCAGCACGCCGATGACCACCGCCGAGTGGGCGGTCGAGGAGGTGCGCAGGGCGAGCGTGGTGAGCAGCGGGAAGCCGAGGACGCAGCCGGCCGAGACCACCAGCAGCCCGGGCCACTGCCCCCGCCGCGGCGGCCGGGCGCGGACGGCCAGCAGGTAGAGCGCGGCCAGCACGGCGGCCAGGACGCCGCGCAGACCGGTCGCGGTCCACGGGCCGAAGCCGGTCAGGGCCCACGCGGTGGCGGGGAAGGTGAGCGAGAAGGAGGCCACCCCGAGGGCCGCGAGGGCGGTGCCGGAAGCGGGGGCCGGTCGAGGTGCTATCGCCTTCGGGCGGATAGCGCTATCTTGTGCCGTCATGAACGAGCGTAGCAGCGTGACCGAACTCGCCGACATCCTGCGGCGGGAAGTGGAGCGCTACCCGGAGGGGCGGAAACTGCCCGCCAGCCGGGCGCTGGTGGAGCGCCACCAGGTCAGCCCGGTGACGGTCTCCCGGGCCATCGCGGTGCTCGTCGCCGAGGGGCTCGTGGTCTCCCGGCCGGGCGCCGGGGTGTTCCGGGCGGCCGCCTTCGCCGCGGCCCCGGCCGTCCCCGCCCCGCCGGCCGGCCGGACCGGCGACCTCTCCTGGCAGGAGATCGCGCTCAGCGCCGACTCCGGCCCGCGCGACCTGCTCGCCGCCCCGGTGTTCGACACCCTCCGGGTGCCCGCGCCCGACGTCATCGACCTCAACAGCGGCTACCCGCACGCCTCGCTGCTGCCCGAACGGCTGCTCGCCGCCGTCCTCGCCCGGGCCGGCCGGCGGCCGGGCGCCTGGGACCGCCCGCCCACCGACGGGCTGACCGAACTGCGCGGCTGGTTCGCCCGCGACATCGGCGGCCACGGCGGGCCGATCGGCGCCGGGGACGTCCTGATCACCGCCGGCGGGCAGAGCGGGCTGACCGTCGCCATGCGGGCGCTCGCCGCGCCCGGCTCGCCGGTGCTGGTGGAGTCGCCGACGTACTCGGGCATCCTGGCGGTCGTCCGGGCGGCCGGGCTGCGGCCCGTCCCCGTGCCGGTCGACGCCGACGGCGTGCGCACCGACCTGCTGGCGGAGGCCTTCGCGGCCACCCGGGCACGGGTCTTCCTCTGCCAGCCGCTGTTCCAGAACCCCACCGGCGCGGTGCTGTCGCCCGTACGGCGGGAGGAGGTGCTGCGGATCTCCCGGGCGGCCGGGGCCTTCGTGGTCGAGGACGACTTCGCCCGGCTGCTGGTCCACGCGGACGCCCCCGCGCTGCCGCGCCCGCTCGCCGCCGACGACCGGGACGGGGTCGTGGTGCACCTGCGCTCGCTGACCAAGGCGGCCTCCCCCAACCTGCGGGTCGGCGCCCTCACCGCGCGCGGCCCGGCGCTGGCCCGGCTGCGGGCCACCCAGGTGGTGGACAGCTTCTTCGTGCCCCGGCCGCTCCAGGAGGCCACCCTGGAACTGGTCTCCGACCCCGCCTGGGCCCGCCACCTGCGCACCCTCGGCGCCGAACTGCGCGACCGCCGCACCGCCGCCGTCGCCGCCCTGCACCGCGAGCTGCCCGGCGTCGTCGGCACCCACCGCCCCGGCGGGTACCACCTGTGGCTGCGCTTCCCCGACGGCGTCGACGACACCACCCTCGCCAGGGCCGCCCTGCGCGCCGGCGTCCAGCTCTCCCCCGGCCGCCCGTACCACCCCGCCGAGCCCCCGGCCCCCCACCTCCGGCTCAGCTACGCCGCCGCCGAGAGCTCCGCCCAGGTCGCCGAGGGCGTCCACCGGCTGCGGCTCGCGTACGAGGAGCTCGCGGACTGACGCCCCGGGGCCCTAGACCTGCCCGCCCGCCATCCGCTCCAGGCGGGCGATCCGCTCGGCCATCGGCGGGTGGGTGGAGAAGAGCCGCGCACCGGCCTCGCCGGGCCGGAACGGGCTGGCGATCATCATGTGGCTCGCGGTCTGGAGCTGCGGCTCGGGCGGCAGGGGCAGCTGACGGGTGCCCGCGTCGAGCTTGCGCAGGGCGTTGGCGAGGGCGAGCGGGTCCCCGGTGATCCGGGCGCCGTCGGCGTCGGCCTGGTACTCGCGGGAACGGCTGACCGCCATCTGGATCAGCCCGGCCGCGAGCGGGCCGAGGATCATGATGGCGAGCATCCCGAACAGCCCCGGGCCGTCGTCGTCGTCGCTGCGCCCGAACGGCACCAGCCAGGCGAAGTTCACCAGGAACATCACCACCGAGGCGAGCGCCCCGGCCACCGAGGAGATCAGGATGTCCCGGTTGTAGACGTGGCTCAGCTCGTGCCCGAGCACGCCCCGCAGCTCGCGTTCGTCCAGGATCCCCAGGATGCCCTCGGTGCAGCAGACCGCCGCGTTGCGCGGGTTGCGGCCGGTGGCGAAGGCGTTCGGGGCCGGGGTCGGGGAGATGTAGAGGCGGGGCATCGGCTGGCGGGCGGAGGTGGAGAGCTCGCGGACGATCCGGTACAGCCCGGGTGCCTCGAACTCGCTGACCGGCCGGGCCCGCATGGCCCGCAGCGCGAGCTTGTCGCTGTTCCAGTAGGCGTAGGCGTTGGTCCCGAGGGCGACCAGCAGGGCGATCACGAAGCCGGTGCGGCCGAAGAGGCCGCCGATCACCAGGATCAGCGCGGAGAGGCCTCCGAGCAGGACGGCGGTCCTCAGTCCGTTGTGCCGGCTGTGCACGTCAGGCCCTCCAATGGTGCGGTGGGGAAGCCCTTTCTGCCTCGTCCCTCTTGCCCGGTCAACGGGTGGGGCCGGGGACCTTGTTCCCTTGTGACCGACGTGACACCGCCGGGCCGCACCCCCGGTGCCACCGCACCGTCACCGGGCCGTCACGGCGGAGCGGCCCGGCCTCACCCCCGGATCGGCCCGACCCGGGCCCGGAACCACGGCCCGGCCCGGGCTCAGAACAGCGAGCCGCCCGCCACCTGGAGGACCAGCTGCGGCGCCACCGAGAGGACCACGGCGGCGGAGGCGGTGAGCCCCAGCGTCGCGGTGAGGCTCACCGGCAGGCGATGCCCGGCGGCGGCCCCGTCGAGGGGCGCGTCGCCCGCCGGGGCGAACAGCCGGGCCGTCCAGAGCAGGTAGTAGTACAGGGCGACGACCACGTTGACGGCCATCACCACGGCGAGCCAGCCCAGCCCGGCGTCGACCGCCGCGCGGAACACCACGACCTTGCCGAACAGGCCGACCACGCCCGGCGGCAGCCCGGCCAAGCAGAGCAGGAAGAAGGCGAGCGCCAGCGCCGTCCAGCGGTTGCGGGCGAACAGGCCGCGGAAGTCGTCCACGCTGGTCCCGGCCCGGCGGCCGACGGCGGCGACCACCCCGAAGGCGCCGAGGTTCACCACGCCGTAGATCAGCGCGTACGCGGCGGTGGCGCCGAGCGGGTCGACGCCGGTGGGCGCGTAGCCGGCCGCGGCGAGCGGCACCAGCAGGTACCCGGCCTGGCCGACCGAGGACCAGGCGAGCAGCCGCACCGCGCTGTACCGGGTGTCGAAGCGCTGCCGCAGCGCGCCGACGTTGCCGACGGTCATGGTGACGGCGGCCAGCACCGTGAGCATCAGGCCCCAGGTGTGGGCGTACGGGCGGAAGGCGACGGTGGTGGCGAGCGCGAGCCCGGACAGGCCGGCCGCCTTGCCGACCACCGAGAGGTAGCCGGCCACCGGCAGCGGGGCGCCGGTGTAGGTGTCGGGCACCCAGAAGTGGAACGGGACGGCGGCGACCTTGAAGGCGAAGCCGACCAGGGTCAGCACCGCGCCCGCCTCGGCCAGCGGCCTGAGCTGTCCGGGGGCGTGCTCCAGGCCCTGGGCGACGGCGCCGAGGTGCAGGCTGCCGCTCGCCGCGTAGACGAAGCCGACGCCGAGCAGCATCACGGCGGTCGCGGTCACCGAGGAGACGAAGAACTTGAACGCGGCCTCGGCGCCCCGGCCGTCCCGGCGCAGCGCGACCAGGGCGAAGGCGGGCAGCGAGGCGACCTCCAGGGCGATCACCATGGTGGCGAGGTCCCGGGAGGCGGGCAGCAGGGCGGCGCCGGTGGCGCTGGAGAGCAGCAGGAACCAGTACTCGCCGCGCGGCAGCTTCTCGTCCTCCACGGTGTGCGTCGACAGCAGCGCCGCGATCAGCGCGCCGCCGAGGGCGAGCAGCTGGAACACCAGGGCGAAGTGGTCGGCGACGTACGAGCAGCCGCCGTTGTCGGACCGCCCTGCTACGTTCTGCACGCAGAAGGTGGCGCGGGGTGACGATCCGGTGAGGGGAAGGAGCGCGATGAGGGCGAGGGCGAGTCCGGCCGCGGTGAGGCGGCCGAGCCACTTCTTGTGCCGCTCGGGCAGGAACAGGTCCGTGAGCAGCACGGCGAGGGCGGCCACGGCGGCGATCAGCGGGGGCGCGATCGCCACCCAGTCCACGGACTGGATCAGGCTGCCCGGGTTGGCTACGGCGAGGGAGGTCACAGTGTGCTGCCCCGTGGAGTGAGGTCCGAGTGCGGCGGTCTGGGCTGCGAGCACGGTCAGCCACCCCCGAGGAGGTGCTTGACGGCGGGGTCGGAGAGGCCGAGCAGCAGCGCGGGCCAGAGTCCGGCGAGCAGGGTGAGCGCGGCCAGCGGCGTCCAGCTGACGGCCTCGTACGGGCGCAGGTCGGCGAGTTCGGCCACCGGGGCGGGCTGCTCGGGGTCGCCCATGCAGACGCGCTTGACCACGATCAGGAGGTACGCGGCGGTGAGGAGGGTGCCGAGGCCGGCCAGGACCATGTAGGTGACGAACGCGGGGCGCGACAGGCCGGCGGCCGGGTCGAACGCGCCGAACATGGCGAGCAGCTCGCCCCAGAAGCCGGCCAGGCCGGGCAGCCCGAGGCTGGCGACGGCGGCGAAGGCGAGCAGTACGCCGAGCCGCGGGGCCCGGCCGTACAGGGCGGCGCCGGTGGCGCCAGCCAGGGTGTCGAGGTCGGCCGTGCCGTAGCGGTCCTTGAGCGCGCCGACGACGAAGAACAGCAGGCCGGTGATCAGGCCGTGGGCGATGTTGGCGAACAGCGCGCCGTTGACGCCCACCGGGGTGAGGGAGGCGATGCCGAGCAGCACGAAGCCCATGTGGCCGACGGAGGAGTACGCGATCAGGCGCTTGAGGTCGCCCTTGGCGCCGGGGCGGGCCAGCGCCAGGCAGGCCAGTGAGCCGTAGACGATGCCGACGGCCGCGAAGGCTCCCAGGTAGGGGGCCAGGGTGGCGGCGCCGTCCGGCACGACCGGGAGGAGGACGCGGACCAGGCCGTAGGTGCCCATCTTCAGCAGCACGCCGGCGAGCAGCACCGAGCCCACCGTCGGGGCGGCGGTGTGCGCGTCGGGGAGCCAGCTGTGCAGCGGCCAGGCGGGGGCCTTGACCGCGAGCCCGACCAGGATCGCCAGCGCGGCGATCACCTGGGTGGTGTGGCTCAGGCCGCTGCCGTGCGCGGCGGCCAGGGCCTGCATGTCGAAGGTGCCGGCCTTGCTGCCGATCAGCAGGAAGCCGAGCAGCATCACGGCCGAGCCGAGCAGCGTGTAGAGGATGAAGCGGTTGGCGGACGGCACCTTCGCGCCGCTCCCCCAGCGGGCGATCAGGAAGTACATCGGGATCAGCACGATCTCGAAGGCCAGGAAGAAGAGCAGGAGGTCCAGGACCGCGAAGGTGGCGAGCATGCCGACCTCGAGCAGGAGGAACAGCCCGACGAAGGCCTGCGCCGAGGGCACGGTCTCCCCGTCCGGCAGCCGCTTCTCCGAGTACAGCGCGCAGAGGAAGGTGAGCAGCGCGGTCAGCACGACCAGCGGCAGCGAGACGCCGTCCACGCCGAGGTGGAGGCGCACGTGCAGGGCCGGGATCCAGGACACGTCGGTGGTGGCCTGCATCCGGGCGGGTTCGTCGTGGTCGAAGCCGGCCGCGAGAGCGACGGCGAGCAGGAGCACCGCGCCGGTGACGACGGTGTTCAGCCGCAGGGCCCGCCGGTCGGCCACGGCCCGGTCCGGCCCGAACACCGGCGCCAGGGTGAGTGCGGCGCCGAGCAGCGGCAGCAGCAGGAGGGCGATGAGGACTGCGTTCATCGGGGGCTCCCAGCAGCGGTCGAGGTGGCGGAGGTCGAGGACAGCAGCACCGGCTACACCGCCACCAGGACGGCCAGCAGGACGACGCCGGCCAGCAGGGCGCTGAGGTACGTCTGCGCGTTGCCGGTCTGCGCGAGCCGGACGACCCGGCCGAGCAGGTTGGCGCCCGCTCCGCTGCCGCGCACGTAGGTCTCGACGACCTCGCGGTCGAGGAAGCGGACCAGCTTCGCGGCGGCGCCCACCGGGCGGACGAACAGCGCGTGGTAGAGCCGGTCGACGCCGAAGCCGTGCCGGGCCGGGCCGAACAGCGGGCCCAGCAGGGTGCGCCCGGGGTCGGCGACGATCACCTCGGCGGCCGGGGCTCCGCCCTGCTCGGGCACCCTCCCCCAGCCTCCGGCCGGGGCCGGGCGGCCGGTGCCCAGCCGGGCGGTCGCCGAGCGCCAGGCGCCGTACGCGGCGATCACGCCGACCGCGGCGAGCCCGGTCCCGGTGACGGCGGTGACCGCGGAGGGCCGCAGCGAGCCACCGTCCAGGAGCGCGGGCAGCCAGTCCGAGCGCAGGCCGACGATGCCGAAGCCCATGGTCGGCACGGCCAGCACCCAGAGCGGCCAGCGCATCGCGGGCGGCTCGGCGGTGGCCGGGTCGGCCTCGTCGGGCTCGGGCGAGTACGGCGCGCCGGCCTCGTGGTCGGCCGGTGCCGGTACCGGGGCCTGGACCCGGGCCTTGGCGGCCGCGGCCGTCGGCACGGCGGCCCCGGCCGGGCTGTGGAACGCCAGCAGGAAGAGCCTGGTCGCGTACGCGGCGGTGAGCAGCGCGGTGAGCCCGGCGGAGATCAGCACGATCCACCCGGCCGCCTGCGGCACCGCCGAGGCCGGGCCGAGCCCGTTGGTCAGCGCCTCGCCGTTGGCGGCGTGCTCGGCGGCGGTCAGCACCGCCTCCTTGCTGAAGAAGCCGGAGAACGGCGGCAGCCCGACCAGGGCGACGAGCGCGATGCCCGTCGTCCAGTAGGCGTCCGGCACCCGCTTGCGCAGTCCGGGCATGCGGGACATCGCGGAGATCGAGTTGGTGTGCGCGGCGTGGATCACCACACCGGCGGCCAGGAACAGCAGCGCCTTGAACGCGCCGTGGCTCACCAGGTGGAAGACCGAGGCCTCGCGGTCCCCGCTGGCCAGCGCGCCGGCCATGTAGCCGAGCTGGCCGACGGTGGAGTAGGCGAGCACCCGTTTGAGGTCGTCCTGGGCGAGCGCGCAGAGCGCCGAGCCGATCATCGTCACGGCGGCCATCACCGCGAGCACGACCAGCGCCGCGCCCGACAGCAGGAACACCGGCAGCAGCCGGGCGACCAGGTAGATGCCGGCCGCGACCATGGTGGCGGCGTGGATCAGCGCGGACACCGGGGTCGGGCCGGCCATCGCGTCCGGGAGCCAGGTGTGCAGCGGGAACTGGGCGCTCTTGCCGGCCACGCCGGCGAGCAGCAGCAGCGCGGTCAGCGTCGGGTGCCCGAGCCGGCCCTCCGTCGCGGCCGCCAGCACGTCCGGGACGCGGAAGCTGCCGGCGTCCGCGCCGAGCAGGAAGATCCCGAACAGGAACGGCACGTCACCGAGCTTGGTGACCAGGAAGGCCTTCAGCGAGGCCGAGCGGGCGTCCGCGGTCTCCCAGTGGTGGCCGATCAGGAAGTACGAGCACAGGCCCATGACCTCCCAGCCGACCAGCAGCACGATCAGGTCGCCCGAGTAGACCACCAGGAACATCGCCGCGGTGAACAGCGAGACCAGCGCCGCGTACGAGGGGTAGCGCGGGTCCTCCTTGAGGTACGCGGTCGAGTAGACCTGGACGCAGGTGGCGACCAGGCCGACCAGCACGGAGATCAGCGAGCTGAAGCCGTCCAGGTGGAGGCCGAGCGTGATGTCCGGGCCGCCGGTCGGGGTGAGCCGGGTGCCGGCGTCCAGGGTCTGGCCGGTGCCGAGCTGGAGGGCGACCACCAGGGCGAGCACGGCCGCGACGGCGACCGGGACGATCGCCAGCGGCCGGGCCAGCCCGGGCGCCTTCCGGCCGACGGCCAGGGTCGCGGCGGCGCCGAGCGCGGGCAGCGCGGGGACGAGTACGGGCAGGGCGAGGTTCATGCGGCGGCCTGGCCCTTCAGTGCCTCGGCTCCGGTCGGCGTCCCGGCGCCGACCGGCGTCTCCTCGACGGCGAGCGCCTCGCCCGGGTCGCCGAGCGCGGTGGCCCGGTCGATGTCCGCGGTGCCCCGGGCCCGGAACAGCAGCAGGACGATGGCGAGCCCCAGCCCGACCTCGGCGGCGGCGACGGTGATGGTGAACAGGGTGAGCGCCTGCCCGGCGTGCAGCGAGTCCCGCAGCCACGCGTCGAAGGCGACCAGGTTGAGGTTGACGGCGTTGAGCATCAGCTCGACGGACATCAGCACCAGGACGGCGTTGCGCCGGGCGAGCACGCCGTACACGCCGACGCTGAACAGCAGCGCGGCGAGGACGGCGGGGTAGGCGAGGTGCATCAGCTCTCCTCCGGCGCGGACGGCGCGGACGGCGCGGACGGCGCGGACGGAGCAGCGGGAGCGGCCGTAGTCGTCGCGTTCACGTTCGCGGCCGCGTTCGCGGCGACCGTCCCGTTGGACCCGACCGGCCGCCCGGCGCGCAGCCTGCCCGCCCGGGGCGGCGGCACCCGCCGCCCCGAGCCGCGCGACAGCACGATCGCGCCGACCAGCGCCGCCAGCAGCAGCACGGACAGCGCCTCGAAGGGCAGGACCCAGTGCCGGAACAGGCTGGCCCCGGTGACGGCGGCCGAGCCGCCGCCCTGGCCGAGGTCGATCCAGGAGGTCCGGAAGGCGTCGACCACCAGCGTGACCAGCGTCCCGGCCGCGGCCAGCGCCACGACCAGGGCCACCCAGCGGTTCTTGGAGTCGGCGTCCGGCGAGCGCCCGATCGGCGCCTTGGTGAGCATCAGCCCGAACAGCACCAGGACGACCACCGAGCCGAGGTAGATCAGCACCTGCACCCAGGCGATGAACTCGGCCGTGAGCAGCAGGAACTCCACCGCCAGCCCGCCGAGCGCGACCACCAGCCAGAGCGCGGCGTGCACCAGCTGCCGGGTGGTCACCGAGACCACGGCCGAGCCGAGCACGGCGATCCCGACCAGCAGGAAGACGATCTCCTGCCCGGTCGGGGACAGGAACGAACGGGCGGCCGGCTCCAGGGAGCCGGTCGCCGCGAGAAGCGTGGTGGCACCGGTCACGCGTCGTCACCCTTCTCCTCGAGGGCCGCCGCGGCGGCGGCCGCCAGCTTGTCCGCGGCCTTGCGCGCGGTGGCGATCTCCTTGGGCTCCTCGGCCGCCGGGTCCAGCGCCGGCGGCGCGGGGACGGTCCACATCCACTCGCGGAGCTTCTCCCGCTCGTGGGTCAGCTCGTGGATGTCGGTCTCCGCGTACTCGAACTCCGGCGACCAGAACAGCGCGTCGAAGGGGCAGACCTCGATGCAGATCCCGCAGTACATGCAGAGCGAGAAGTCGATGGCGAACCGGTCCAGCACGTTGCGGGTGCGGGCCCGGGCGTTCGGCTCGGCGGCCGGCAGCGTCTCCTTGTGGGAGTCGATGTAGATGCACCAGTCCGGGCACTCGCGCGCGCAGAGCATGCAGACCGTGCAGTTCTCCTCCAGCAGCGCGATGACGCCGCGCGAACGCGGCGGCAGCACCGGCTGCACGTCGGGGTACTGCGCGGTGACGCTCTTCCTCGTCATCGTCCGCAGCGTCACGGCCAGGCCCTTGGCGAGCCCGATACCGGGGAAACTCATGAGATCGCCACCTTGATGATGCCGGTGAGGGCCAGCTGGACCAGCGCGAGCGGGATCAGCACCGTCCACGCGAAACGCATCAGCTGGTCCTCGCGCAGACGCGGGTAGGTGACCCGCAGCCAGATGACCACGAAGGCCAGCGCGAAGGTCTTGAGGAGCATCCAGAGCCAGCCGAGCTGGTCCGGCAGCGGTCCGTGCCAGCCGCCCAGGAAGAGCACCGCGGTCAGTGCGGACACCACCAGGATGCCCACGTACTCGGACAGCAGGAACAGGGCGAACCGCAGGCCGGTGTACTCGGTGTACGCGCCGAAGATGATCTCCGAGTCGGCGATCGGCATGTCGAACGGCGGGCGCTGGAGCTCGGCCAGACCGGCCGTGAAGAAGACGAACGCCCCGATCAGCTGCCAGGGCAGCCAGTACCACTCCCAGGCGTCCACGATCCCGGGCAGCGACAGCGTGCCGGCGGCCATCGCCACCGAGGCCGCCGCCAGCACCAGCGGCAGCTCGTACGACATCAGCTGCGCGGCCGTGCGCAGGCCGCCGAGCAGCGAGAACTTGTTCGCCGAGGCCCAGCCGGCCATCAGCTTGCCGATCACGCCGACGCCCATCACGGCGAGCACGAAGAACAGCCCGGCGTCGATCGCCTGGCCGACGAAGCCGTCCGGGCCGACCGGGATCGCCAGCAGCACGAAGAGGTACGGCAGCAGCGAGACGGCGGGCGCCAGCTGGAAGACCCGGCGGTCCGCCCCGGCCGGGACGATGTCCTCCTTCTGCGCGAACTTCACGCCGTCCGCGACGAGCTGCGCCCAGCCGTGGAAGCCGCCCGCGTACATCGGGCCGAGCCGGCCCTGCATGTGCGCCATGACCTTGTGCTCGGTCTGGCCGATGACCAGCGGGAGGACCAGGAAGACGACGAGGGTGGCGACGCAGCGCAGCACCGTGTCGAGCAGGTTCACGCGCCTTCTCCGTCCTGGTCGGCCGGTCCGGCCGAGGTCTCGTCCTTCTGCTCGACCGGCTTGCCCGGCTCGGCGGGCTCAGCGGGCTCAACGGGTTCAGCGGGCTCGCCCGGCTTCTCGCCCGACGGCTTCTCCTCGTGGGCGGGCACCGGGTTGTGCCAGGGCGCGTCGGAGGACCGGGGCGCGTCGGAAGGCCGGGGCCGTACGGGAGCCGCGGGCTCGGCCGTCGGCTCGGCGGCCGGTTCGGCGGGAGCCTCGGCGGCCGTCTGACTGGCCGACCCCTCGGACACCGACCGGGTCCGTCGCGGCCGGTCCGCCCGCACCGGGGCGCCGCCCTCGGCGCCCGCGGCAGCCGCACCGGCACCGGCACCGGCACCGGCCGCACCAGCGGCACCCGCACCGGCGGCCGCAGCCGCCCGGGGCGTCCGCGCCGCCGCCCCCGCCGCCCGCGCACCGCGCGCGGGCCGCTCGGCGACCGGCGGCAGGGTGCCCTTGAGCGGCCCCCACTCGTTCGGGTCCGGCACACCGGCCGGCTGCATCTTGCGCCGGGCCGGCCCGCCGCCGTGGTCGGACTCGCCGGGCTCCTTGGCGCCCGGCCAGTCCTTGGCGACCCGGGCCGCGAGCACGAACTCCTTGCGCAGCGGGTTCCCCTCGAAGCCGTCCGGCAGCAGCAGGGTGGCCAGGTGGGGGTGCCCGGGGAAGTCGATGCCGAACATCTCGTGGGTCTCGCGCTCGTGCCAGGCGGCACCGGCGTACACCGGGACGGCAGTCGGCAGCGCGGCCCGGTCGCGCGGCACCCGGGTGCGCAGCGCGAGGTGCCGGACGCCGGGCGCCTCGACGGCGGCCAAGTGCGCGACCACGGAGAAGCCCTCGGCGAGCTCGTCGACGGCGCTCAGCCAGTCGAAGAAGCCCAGGCCCAGGACGTCCCGGGCGTTGGTGAGCGCCTCGGTCCAGTGCTCGGCGGGGACGTCGACGGTGACCAGCCCGTACGCCTCGGCGCCGGTCGCCCACTCCCCGACCGACGCCGCGTACTGCTCGGCGGATGTCACGAGACCCCTCCCTCGGTCGAAGCGCCGGCCGCGGAACCGGCCGCGGAGCCTGCCGCGGAGCCGCTCGCGGTACCGGCCGCAGAAGCCCCCGAAGGCCCGGCCACCAGCGGTCGGCGCAGCGCCGCCGCGGGCGCGGGCACGGTGTAGCGGTCCGGCAGTGACTCGGCGGCGATCTTCTCCTGGAGCTTGAGGATGCCCTGGAGCAGCGCCTCCGGCCGCGGCGGGCAGCCGGGCACGTAGACGTCCACCGGGATGATCTGGTCCACGCCCTTGGTGACCGAGTAGGAGTCCCAGTAGGGGCCGCCGGAGTTGGAGCAGGCGCCGAAGGAGATGACGTACTTCGGCTCGGGCATCTGCTCGTAGAGCCGCTTGACGGCGGGCGCCATCTTGTCGGTGACCGTCCCGGAGACGATCATCAGATCAGCCTGACGGGGTCCGGGCGCGAACGGGATGACACCCATCCGGATGAAGTCGTGTTTGGCCATCGAGGCGGCGATGAACTCGATCGCGCAGCAGGCCAGCCCGAAGTTGAAGCACCAGAGGCTGTAGCGGCGCCCCCAGTTGAGCACCACCTTGACCGGGTCCGGCGCGAGCCGGGCCAGCGGGCCGAGGCCGCGGCGCTCGACGGCGCCGGGGCGCGCGGGGTCCGGCAGGCCGAGCGGGACGGGACCGCCCTGTGCGCCGCCGTGCGAGTGGGAGTGCGTCACGTCCATTCCAGAACGCCCTTCTTCCAGGCGTAGAGCAGCCCGACCGCGAGGAAGCCGATGAACAGGAACATCTCGATCAGCGTCCCGGCGCCGTACCCGGCGGTGGCGAAGACGGTCGCCCAGGGGAACAGGTAGATCGCGTCCACCGCGAAGATCACGTACAGGAAGGCGTACACGTAGTAGCGGATCTGGGTGTGCGCCCAGTCCTCGCCCACCGGGTCCACCCCGCACTCGTAGGCGAGGAGTTTCTCGGGCGAGTACACCACGGGCCGCAGCAGCCGATTGGCGGTGAACGCCACGGCGACGAAGAGCACCCCGACGACGGCCATCAGGCCCATCGCGGCGTACGCGTCGAAGTAGCCGCTGCCGACCGCCGGGTCGGCCGCGACGGCAGCCGCGTGCTTCCCCTCCATGCCTTCGCCTCCACCTCGGCCGTGAACCCGCCCTCAAGACAGTTCTACGACGTTTGCTCTCACCGGCCCAACCATGGCCAAAGCGTGAGTCTAAGGGGACCGCTCCGCTCCGCCCGAACCCTGCCCGCTCCGCAAGACGGCCGGTGGACACCCGGGCGGGCGTCCGGTGACCGGGCGCGGGGGTGGGGTTAACCCCCGGCCGGGAAGATGTATCACCCCCATGGCCCCCACCGCTCCCGGTTCGGGAAGCTTGGTCCAGCCGCACGACGAAGTAGGGACGGTAGATCCGCATGAAGCCGCTGCACCGCGCCGTGGACGCCATCAAGGAGCAGGACGCCCGGATGGAGCGCCCACCGCTGTACGGCACGAGGATGTGGCACCAGGTCGGCCAGTTGCTGCTGAACCTGCCGCTCGGCATCTTCGGCTTCGTGCTGGCCATGACCGCGCTGTCGGTCGGCCTGGGCCTGTCGGTCACCGTGCTCGGCCTGCCCATGCTGGCCGGCGGCCTGGCCGTCTCGCGCTCCCTGGGCACGCTGGGCCGGCGGCGGGCGCGCGCCGCGTACGGCTCCGCGATCGACGAGCCGGAGCCGGTGAAGCCGCGCCGCCCGGGGGTGGTCGGCTACACCATCGCCCAGCTCACCGACCTGCTGAACTGGCGCTCGGCGCTCTACAACGTGCTGATGCTGCCCTGGGGCGTGCTCAGCTTCGCCCTGACCCTGGTCTCGGTGATCGTGCTCTGGCCGGTGCTGCCCTGGGTGATCCGCGGGCTGGCCTCGGTCGACCGCATCCTGATCGAGTCGCTGCTCTTCCCGGGTGCCCTGGCCGAGCGGGTGCGCGAGCTGGAGGACGACCGCGGCACCGTGGTCGACACCGCCGCCGCCGACCTGCGCCGGATCGAGCGCGACCTGCACGACGGCGCCCAGGCCCGGCTGGTCGCGCTGGCGATGGACCTCGGCATGGCCAAGGAGCGGCTGCGCGAGGTGGAGTCCGAGGACGACATGGCGGCCGCCGCGAAGATGGTCGACAACGCCCACGGCGAGGTGAAGCTGGCCCTCCAGGAGCTGCGCGACCTGGCCCGCGGCATCCACCCGGCGGTGCTCACCGACCGCGGCCTGGACGCCGCGCTGTCCTCGGTCGCCGCCCGCTGCACCGTCCCCGGCGGGGTCCGGGTGAGCGTCGACCTGAGCGGCCCGGACGGGCAGCCGGAGCGCCCGGACTCGGCGGTCGAGGGCATCGCCTACTTCACCGTCAGCGAGCTGCTGACCAACGTCTCCAAGCACGCCGGAGCCCGCTCCGCCACGGTCGAGGTCTGGCGCTCGGACAACCAGCTGATGGTGCTGGTCCAGGACGACGGCAAGGGCGGCGCGGCCCCGTACCCGGGCAGCGGCCTGGCCGGGCTGGCCGAGCGGATCCGCGCGGTGGACGGGGTCTTCCTGGTGGACAGCCCCGACGGCGGCCCGACCACCGTCACCGTCGAGCTGCCCTGGCGCACCCGCACCGCCCGCCGCTGAACGCGGGAACCCCGGGACACGGCAGGGCGCCGGGACCTCGTCGAGGCGAAGACGAGG
>NZ_JBHVEU010000035.1:0-32920 GCF_042802075.1 Kitasatospora sp. NPDC057518 | reverse complement strand
GGACCGGAGAACCGGTCCCGCCCCTTCGCGGTGTGCGTCCGCGGGCGTCAGCCGTGCTGTCTCAGCCGCGCTGGATGCCCGTGGTGTCGGCCAGCACGCCCTGGCTGCCGTCTGGCAGCTGCGCGACCAGCGCGGCGCCGCGCTGCTCGACGGCCAGGTACCAGGTGCCCGGCACGACCTCGCCGACCGGGGCACCGGCCGGGTTGTCCTTCGGGGCCAGCTGGCGCGGGGCCGGGACGGCGAACCAGAACGGCTGGAAGTCCGCCGCCGGGGCGGGCGCCTGCTGCGCGGCCGGGACCGGCTGCGGGGCCGGGGCGCCGGCGTCGTGCGGCTGGGCGGCCTGGACCGGCTGGCCGGGCTGCGGCTGGCCGGCGCCCGGGTAGCCGTAGCCGCCCTGGCCGCCGAACGCCGGGTCGTGGCCCTGGGCCGGGTAGCCGTACTGGCCGGGCTGGCCGGGGGCACCCGGCTGACCGGGCTGGCCCGGGTAGCCGTACTGGCCGGGGACGGCCGCCGGGCGGTCGGCGGCCAGCGGGGCCTTCAGTGCGGGCACCAGGGGGCCCGCGGCGGCCGCGCCGGCCAGCGCGAGCAGCGCGATGAAGCCGAGCCAGGCGCCGAAGCCGTGGCTGACGACGGAGCTGGAGGTGCCGCCGCCGAGCGCCCAGACCGAGGTCCACAGCGCCGCGACGGAGAGGGCGATGCCCCACTGGTCCAGCCGCAGGCCGAGCACCTGACGGTTGGCCGCGGCCGCACCCTGGAAGCGCTGCACCAGGATCAGCACCGCGGCGGCGATGCCGAGGAGGTAGATCGACGGCAGGATGGGGAACAGGTCCGTGCTCCACGCGTTCTGCGACGGCGGGCAGTACCGGCTGTTGCCGCAGTCCACGGTCCAGTAAGGCAGGAAGGAGGCGATGAAGAGCAGGACGGCCGCGCCTGCGACGGCGGCGTCTCCCCTGGTGAGAGCGCGCAGATTCACTAACGTTCCCCTCGTTGACGTGTCGTGGACGGTGGTTCGCGCGGTCGGGCCGACCGGCCGAAACTCCCGAACGGACCAGAAGCCTAGGCCCAACCGTCCTGCCGGTGCACGGCGGGACCGGGAATGGGGTGAAGTCGTTGCAAACCGTGCGGTCCGGGCGGAGCGTCGTCCTCCGCCGGTCGCGGCCCAACTCCCTTACCGCTCTTCGGTCTTCTCTTGGGTCGTCAGGAAAGCGGTCAGCGCGTCGGCGATCCCCCGGGCCGCCTGCTGGCGCCACTGAGGGTCCGTCATCCGCTTCGCGTCCGTCGAGTTGCGCATGTTACCGCACTCGATGAACACCTTGGGGACCGTCGAGAGGTTGAGGCCGCCCAGGTCGGAGCGGGTGTCCAGGCCGTCCTTGGCGATGTAGTCCGCGTACGGCTCGCCGGTCGCGGCGTGGAACCGGTCGCGCAGCAGGAGGCCGAGCCGGCGCGAGGGGGCGACGATCGCCGCGTTGTCCGCCTTCCCCGCCACCACCCGGGCGGGCATGATCACGTGGAACCCGCTGCCGCTCGCCGGGCCGCCGTCCCCGTGCACCGAGACCGCGACGTCGGCGTGGGCGTCGGCGCCCGCGCGGGCCCGCTCGTCGACGCACGGGCCCCAGGGCCGGTCGCCGTCCTGCACCAGGACCACCGTGGCGCCCCGGGCGGCCAGCAGGGCGCGGGCCCGGCGGGAGACGTCCAGGGTGTACTCGGCCTCGGTGTAGCCGGCGTTGGTCTCGGTGCCGGTGGTGTCGCACTCCTTGCGGGCGTTGCCGATGTCCACCTGGCGGTTGATCTCGGCGGTGTGGGCGGAGTTCCCGGGGTTGTGGCCGGGGTCGAGCAGGACGGTGCGGCCGGTCAGGACCGCGGCGTCGGCGGGCGCGGGCGGGGCCTCGACCGCCGGGGCGGTGGACGGCGGCGGTGCGACCGGCGGGGTGAGGGGCGCGGCGGTGCCGTCGGCGGGGTTGCCGGGGTCGGCGGTCCCCGGCTGGTCCGTGGCCGTCGGGGCGGGCGGGGCCGAAGCCGGGCCGGCAGCCGGGGACGAGGCGGCGGGGGCCGACGCGGCCGGGGCCGCCGTGGCGCCCGCCGGGCCGGAGTGGTCGAGGGCCCGCCAGCCGAACCAGCCCGCCGTGCAGAGCGGAACGGCCACGGCCGCGGCGGTGGTGGCGCGCAGCAGGGCGGAGCGGCGGGGCGGTCGGGGGGCGGTGCCGGTCACTGGTCGGTCAGATCCTGTCCTGGGTGCGCGGAGTCAGGCCGTAGCTCTTCGCGATCGCGTTCCACTTCGTCATGAAGTCCGTCTTCGCCTGCGTGGCCTGCGGGTTGAGCTCGTCCGCGTGCTTCTTGTCGGCGGTGGCCGGGGCCCGGCCGGTGCAGCCCTGGGCGACGACGGCGCGCGCCCAGCTCGCGTACGCCTTGTCTATGTCGGCGGACAACTGCCAGGCGGACTTCAGGGAGTTCACCGCGTCCGCGCCGCCCGGCACGTCCGTGACGCTCAGTTGGGAGAGCTTGGCCAGCAGGGCGGTCCGCTGGCTCGCGCCGTTGTCGAAGTCCTGCGCGGCGCTCTCGATGTCGGCCTTCGGCGGGCAGCTGGTCACCTTGGCGACGGCGCTGCCGATCGGGGCCTTGGCGCTCTCGCCCTCGCTGAGCAGGCCGTCCAGCGCCTGGGCCTGCGCCTTGGCGCCCGGACCGGGAGCGGTCGAGCTCGGCGACGGCGTACCGGCGGGCGAGCCGGACGCGCTCGCGGCGGCGCTCGGCGCACCGTCCGCACCCGTGGGCGCGGTCGCGGGCGGCGGGTTCTCCGCGCCGGTCGCCGGGGCCGAGGCCGGGGCGGGCGCGGCCTGGCCGTCCTTGTCGCCGCCGCCCCGCAGGGCGAACAGCAGGCCGCCGCCGACCGCCAGCACCAGGAGCAGCGCGAAGCCGATCAGCAGCGGCGCCCTGCGGTTGGTCGACCGGTCCTCGTCGTCCCCGTGGGCGGTCCCGGTCGGGTAGTCGGGCTGGGCGCCGTAGGGGAGCGGGCTGCCGTACGGGGGTTGCGCGCCGTACGGGGACTGCGGCGGGGCGGCGGGCGGCTGCAGGAGGTAGTCGTAGCCGGGGGTCTGCTGCGTCTCCTGCTGCGGGGCGTGGGACGGCGGACCCGGGTGGGAGGGGAACGGCGCGGACGCCGGCGGGGCGGCCGGGGGCGGCGGGGCGGCGCCGGGGAACAGCCGGGCGGTCGGCGGGTCGTAGCCGGGCGAGGCGGCCAGGTACGGGCGGGCGCCCAGCGGCGGGCCCTGGTCGCCGACGGCGCCGGGCGAGGGTGGCGGGGCCATCGGACCGGGCTGGGCGGCGGACTGCGGGGCCGCGGGAGGCTGGGGGGTGGCGGGCGCCTCGGGGACGGGCTGCGCGTCGGCCGGGCGCTGCGGGCCGCGCACCCAGCCGCCGGCGCCGCCGCGCGCGGTCGGGTCCCAGACCGCCGGAGCGCTGTTCTGCTGGTCCGTCATGTCGCTGCTGGCCCCCACCGTCCGCCGATGCTCTGCCTGGTGCTGCGCGGCCACCGTACCGTTCGAACCCCTGCCCAGCAGCCCCGGCACGACGTTAGAGCATCGGCGCGGGGCCCCGGGAGCGAACTACCGCGCGGAGCGGCGCAGGACGCGCAGGGAGCCGGTCACCGAGACCTCCTCGAAGCCCTCGGCCAGCGCCCGCAGGTACACCCGGTACGGGGCCTGGCCGCCGTCCGCCGGGTCGGGGAACACGTCGTGCACCACCAGCAGGCCCTCCGGCGCCAGGTGCGGCACCCAGCCCTCGTAGTCGCCGGTCGCGTGCTCGTCGGTGTGCCCGCCGTCGATGAACACCAGGCCCAGCGGGCGCCCCCACAGCGCGGCGATCCGCGGCGAGCGGCCGACCAGCGCCACCACGTGCTCCTCCAGCCCGGCGGCGTGCAGGGCGCGGCGGAACCGCGGCAGGGTGTCCATCAGCCCGACCTCGGGGTCGACCAGGGTCGGGTCGTGGTACTCCCAGCCGGGCTGCTGCTCCTCCGAGCCGCGGTGGTGGTCGACGGTCAGCGCGACCGTCCCCGCCTCCCGGGCCGCCGCCGCGAGCAGGATCGCCGAGCGGCCGCAGTAGGTGCCGATCTCCAGCACCGGCAGCCCGGTGCTCCGGGCCGCCTCCACCGCCGCCGCGTACAGCGCGAGCCCCTCGTCCACCGGCATGAACCCGGTGGCCTCCTCGAACGCCGCCAGCACCTCGGGTGCCGGCTCGGCGCTCAGCAGCAGGTCGGACATGCGGTGCTCCTCGGGGGGTCGGGACGCGGGCGGACGTGCACGGACCCTACTCGACGGTAGCGGTAGCGGCAGCGCCGGGGCGGCCGGCGCCGACCGGTGCCGTGCGTCGCTCGGGCGGCGGTCAGCCCGCGAGCAGGTCGGCGGCGATCCGGGCGCGGTGCGGGGCCAGCTCGGCGGCGATCGCCCCGACCTCGGCGGGGGTGGCGGTGACGGCGGCCGGCCGGGCCTCGGCGCGCTCGACCAGGGCGATCCGCAGGTGGGTCGGAGGGTGGGTGGAGTCCACGGCGGCGTGGTCACGGGCGCTGAGCCGCAGCAGGCGCTCGTGCTCGGTGGCGGGGACGGAGCCGAGGTGCTCGCGCAGCCGCTCCCAGAGCAGTTCCGGGGCGGGCGGCTTCGGACGCTCGGGCTGTTCGGGCTGTTCTGGCTGCTCCGGGCCCCGGCCCCGGCCGCGGCGGACCGTCCGGGGGCGCCGGCGCTCCTCGGCGCGGATCCGGCCCACGGCGGTGCACACCGGGCCGAACAGCAGGAGCGTCGCGAGCATCCCGCCGGCCGCCTCGCTGCCGCCGACCCGGACGGCGAGGGCGTCCGCGCGGTACTCGGCCTGCTGCCCGGCGCGGGAGGTGAGCCGGTCGAACAGGTAGAGGCCCTGGAGCAGCAGCCAGGCGACGGCCCGCAGGACGACCGCGCCGACCAGCGCGCCGATCCGGATCAGCAGCGAGAGCTCGTCGCCGTGCGCGCGGCCCGGCCGGTCGGGCCGGACCATGCCGTACCAGGCCGCGAGCGCCGAGACCGCGCTGTGCAGCCAGAGCGAGCGGCGGTGGTCGCCGTTGACGTGGTGGCCGAACTCGTGGCCGAGCAGGGCGATCCGCTGCCGGTCGTCCAGCACCTCCCAGAACGGCAGGCCCAGTTCGAGGACGGGACGGCGGCGCAGCCCGACCAGCCCGTAGGAGGCGTTGAACTCGTCGGTGACCCGGATGACGGCCACCGGCGCGGCACCCAGCTCGGCGGCCACCCGGTCCGCCAGCCCGTACAGGGCCGGGGCCGAGGCGCGGTCGAGGACGTTCTGGTCGCGCGGCACCCGGCCGAGCCGGGGCCGCAGCGCGACCGCGACCACCAGCGCCACCACGCCCGCGCAGCGCTGCACCGTGCTCCCGGTGACGAGCAGCCAGACCGCCAGGCAGAGCAGGCCGACGGTGACCAGGTGGACCAGGCCGGCGGCGGCGGAGGCCAGCAGCCAGTCGCGGCGGGCGGTCGGGGAGTCGCCGCCGGCGGCCTGCTCCTCGAACAGCCGGTCGGTACGGTCGGCCGCCGCCCGCTCGCGCCGGGTGGGCGCGGGAGCGCCGTCCTGACCGGGGGACAGGTTCCAGTCGCAGGCCGGGCACCAGGCGGTGAAGCGCGGGTCGGCGGTCAGCGCGGCGGTGCAGCGGGGGCAGGGCGCGCCGTGGGCGGGCTGCTCGGGGGAGGCCGGTGAGGGCGCAGGCGGGGACGTCGGCGAGGACGTCGGAAGGGGTGTCGACACGGTGGTGATCATGGCGTGTCGCGGTGGTGGAAGGACAGTGAATTCGTACAGTTCCGCCGGCCGGTTGTTGTGGAACGCGTTCTAGTCGCGTCGCGCCGCCCGTGCCAGAATCGGCCCGACCGCCGATCCGAGGAACACCAGGCACCCCGGGAGCAGCACCCATGCGCGCAGCCGTCCTGCACAAGACCGGCCAGGAGACCCTCGACGTCCGCGAGGACGTGACGGCCGTGGGCTTCGGGCCGGGCACCGTACGGGTCCGGATGCGCGCCGCCAGCCTCTGCCACTCGGACCTCTCCGCGATGAGCGGCGTCCTGCCGCAGCCCGCGCCGTTCGTCCCCGGGCACGAGGGCGCCGGGGACGTGCTGGAGGTCGGCGAGGGCGTCACCGGCCTCGCCGCCGGCGACCGCGTGGTGCTCTGCTGGATGGCCCCCTGCGGCCGCTGCGACCACTGCCGCCGGGACCGCGGCCACCTCTGCATCGCCAGCCTGCGCGGCCTCGGCGCCCCCGGCTTCCGGATCGCCGAGGGCGGGCTGAGCGCCTCCGGCTTCTACGGCACCGGGGCCTTCGCCGAGGAGGTCGTGGTCGCGGCGAACGCCGTCATCAAGGTGCCCGACGACCTCCCGTACGAGGCCGCCGCGCTGATCGGCTGCGGCGTGACCACGGGCATCGGCGCCGCGGTGAACACCGCCCGGGTCGAGCCCGGCGCCTCCGTCGCGGTGATCGGCGCGGGCGGGGTCGGCGTGGCCACCGTGCAGGGCGCCCGGGTCTGCGGCGCCGGCCGGATCACCGTCGTCGACCCGGTGGCCTCGCGCCGCGAGCGCGCCCTGGCGTTCGGCGCCACCGAGGCGATCGCGCCCGAGGAGCTGAAGGCGGCGGCCAAGAAGCTGCCCGGCGGCGGCTTCGACTACGTCTTCGAGGCGGTCGGCCGCGCGGCCACCGTCCGGGCCGGCTACGAGGCCGCCCGGCGCGGCGGCGCGGTGGTCGTCATCGGCGCGGGCGCGCAGGACGACCTCGCGCAGTTCACCATGGGCGAGCTGTTCTTCAACGAGAAGCGCCTGCTGCCCTCGCTCTACGGCGGGGCCACGGTGGCGCGCACCATCGGGCTGGTCGTGGACCTCTGGCGGGCCGGGCGGATCGACCTCGACGGCATGGTCACCCACCGGGTGGGGCTCGCGGACGTCAACGAGGCGATCGCGCAGATGCGGAGCGGCGAGGCGCTGCGGACGGTCGTGACGCTGGGCTGAGGGCGGGCCGCGGCCGGGGCGCTGCTCGGGGCTTCGCACGGAGACTTCGGGCGGAGGCTTCGGGAAAGCCGAGGGCCCGCCGGGGGAGTCCGTGCCCTCCCGGCGGGCCCTCGTACGCGGTGCCCTGGTGGTGGTGCGGTCAGCCCAGCGCCCCGGCCGCGCGGTGGCGGCCGTGCGGGTCGGACTCGGGGCTGTCGTCGGCGGCGGAGCCACCGCGGTGGCGGCCGTGCGACGCGGTGTCCTTGGCCGTCTTCTCGTCGGCGTCGGTCCCGGTAACCGCGGGTCCGGTGGTGTCGGTGAGGGTGTCGGACATGAGAATCGTCTTTTCCGTGCGGAGGGTGCAGGTCATCGGCGCCCGGCCGGCGCCGGTGGCGCACGGTCTGGTCCCCGATCGGGCGCCCGGTGCGCGCCCGTAGCCGGTGATCGCGGCCCGTGCCCCGGTCACCATAACGGCCGGGACGGACGAGATCCTATCGAGATCATGACGCGAGTCCCGCGCTGGTCCCGGGCCCGGAAGCGGGCCGGCGGCCGACCGGCTCGCGGCGGCGAGGGGACGATACCCGGAGACCGCCGCGCCGGGCCGGCGGCCCGCGCCCGCCGTCCGGCGGCGGCAGCCGGGTCCGCCCGCGGTGCGGAACTGATGCGGCGCGCAACGATCATCGGCGATCATCAGTGTCCCCGTGTGCGCGGCGGAGGCCCGTTCGACCCGCTCCTCGGCGTCGGCGTCCGGACGGCGGGCCGCCCGGTCCGGCAGCACGCCGGGGCGGGGGCGGGCAGGTCCGTACCAAGGCCGGCAAGTGGCGCCCACCTGCGGAGAGTTCACTCGGATCGCCTAGCGCGGCGTCGAGGCCGCCCGGGGCTGGCGTCTGGGCCTGGCGCCTGGGCTCGGTGCCCGAGCTTGGTGTCCGGGACGGCACCGGGCGGCGGGTCAGCCCGGGCGGCCGGTCCGCAGGAACGTGGCCAGCAGCTCGTGCAGGACGGCGGCGCCCTCGTCGGCGAGCACCTCGTGCCCGGAGCCGGCCGCCTCGACGTACCGGAAGTCCTCGCCCTCGACCCGGCCGATCCGCAGCAACTCGTGCCGCAGCGAACGGGACTGGCTCACCGGTACGACCTCGTCCCGGTTGCCGTGCACCACCAGCAGCGGCGCGCTCAGCCGGTGCGCCAGTTGCAGCACGTCGCGCGGTCCGCGGGCGTCGGCGACCTGCTCGCCGCCGCCCAGCCGGGTGGTCAACGCCCGTACGGGGGGCGCGGCTTCGGCCAGCAGCCGGGCGCCGGACAGGAACGGCGCGACCACCGCGCAGCGGGCGACCTGCTCGGCCGGCGCGTGCGAGGCCGCCAGCAGCGCCAGGAAGGCGCCGTAGCTGACCCCGAAGAGGGCCGGCGGCTCCAGGCCGAGGGCGGCGCGCTGGCCCGCGATGCCGTCCAGCAGGTACAGGACGTCGTCCAGGTCGGGACCGCCCCAGGCGCCCCGGATGGCCAGCGCGTGCGCCACGCCGTAGCCGGTGGAGCCGCGCTGGTTCGGCGCCACCACCGCCAGGCCCTCGGCGGCCATCCGCTGCAGTGTCGGGTCGAACTCCAGCCGCCAGGCGTCCGCCGGGCCGCCGTGCAGCGCCAGCACCAGGTGCGGGCTGCTCAGCCAGGCGTCCCCGCCGTACACCACGGCCTCCAACGGGCCTGCCGGGCCCGCGAGTTCGAGGCTCTGCGCGGGATGCCAGCGGCCGCCGTCCCCGGGCGGGGTGCTGCCGTCGAGCCGCCAGCCGGGCGGCTCGGTCCGCACCGGGCGCACCCCGCCGGGCTGCCAGGGCAGGATGGTGTCCCGCCACGGCCCTGGCAACCCCGAGGCCAGCGGCGCGAGTTGGAGCGGGAGCGGCGTCGGGCCGGAGACGGGCGGGAGCGGGCCGTGCGTCAGCAGCGTGTCGACGTCGAGGGTGGCCAGCGCCGTCGGGTGGTCGGGCGAGGAGTACGGCACGCGCAGCCCCGCCTCGCCCCAGTGGCCGACCGCGCCGAGCCGCCCGGGCGGGACCGGCAGCGGGTCCAGCCGCCCGGCCGAGGGCCGCCACAGCGCGAGCGCCGAGCCCGCGCCGTGGTCGATCTGCACCGCGACCCGGGGGCCGCCCGCCGCGACCCGCAGGGCGACCGGCCGCAGGAACATGCCCGCGACGTGCAGGCACTCGGGGAAGCGCAGCGGCTCCCCGGCGCCGAGGACGCCCCAGCCGAGCCGGTCGGTGCCGGGCGCGTCGCTGCGCACCATCGCGAACCGGCTGTCCGGGTCGAACAGCACCAGGCGGTCGTTGCTCTGCGGGCCGATCTCCAGCAGGGGGGAGGTGCGGCCGGCGCGCAGGTCGAGCACCACGCTGCGGACCAGGCCCGCGTTCACCCGGTCCAGCGCGAGCAGCGTGCCGGTACGGTCCAGCCAGGTGCCGCCGCCGTGCAACCCAGGGATCTCGGCGACCTGTTCGGGCTCGCTGCCGTCGGTGCGCACCAGCCAGGCGGTGGTCGCCGGGCGGGTGTCGCTGCCGAGTGCGACCGCCACCGGCGTCCGCGGGTCGGCCCCGGCCTGGGCGGGGAGCGGCAGGACCCGCAGGCCGGTCATCCGCAGCGAGCCCAACCGCTGTTCCAGGGCGCCGTTCCCGCCGTACGAGAGGCGGACCAGGTCGTGCCGCTCGCCGTCGTGCCGGCAGGTCAGCACCGAGCCGTCCGGCAGTGCGACCAGCTGTGAGCGCAGGCTCTCCGCGCGGTTGCCGGGCAGCGGCAGCGCGGTCGGCGCGGCCGGTCCGCCGTCCTGCGGCAGTCGCCAACTCTCCACGTACCAGCCGCTGTCGGCGGAGGAGGCGAGGCAGGCGGCGTGGCTGCCGTCGGCGGCGAAGGTGAAGCTCAGCCGGCGCAGCGTCTGGGTCATGGTTCGGGTGGCCACGTTCATGCTCCGCTCACCCCGGTGGTGCTGGACGGGCCCGCCGGGTCGGAGGGGCCTGTGGTGCCGGACGGGCCCGCGTTGCCGGACGGGTCCACGGCGCCGGGGCGGGCCGGGCCGCCGGCCTGCCCCGGCCGGGCAGCGACCCGGCCGCGGCACGGCGGAGGCCCGGCGATTCGTTCCTGCACCAGGACGGCGGAGTCCTCCTGGCCGATCGGACCGACGGCGGGCGGCACCGGCCCTCGCCCGGCGGGCCGGGCCGTGTGCCGGAAGCCGCCGACGGTGACCTCCCGGTCACCGCCGCCTCCCCGGCCTCCGGCACCGGCCGGTGCCGCCCGCTCCGCCTCCGGCCACGAACCGGCCGCACCCGGTCCGCGGTCCACCGATCCCCTGTCCCCGGCCGTACGCAGCGATGTGCCCGCCCCCATCCGCCACCACATCCCTTCGTCGCGGCCGCCGCCCCGGTGCCCACTGCTCGCGGCACCCGGGCGGCGGCCCGGCCTGATCGGTTCTTCCGGAAGGGGCGGCGGTACCGCCCCGGTACGGGAGTGCTCACCCGGATCCCGTCCGGCCCGGCACGGCACCGCCCGACTCCTGGTCGTGGCCGCCGCCGGGGCAACTCCTGTTCGCAGAAGTGAAGTTACTTTCGAGCCAACCGAAGCCTCAACGCAGAGCCGGTCACTTCACTCGTAAGGGTGCAAAGGCCTGGTTTCGAACCCGTACGGGAACCCTGCTGTGAGTAACGGACGACCGGCGCGCGGCCGCGTACGGAGCGCGCGGGGCCCGTCGGGCGCCTCTCGTCGCAGATTGACGTGCACCCGTACGCCCCCAGCTCCCCTGTCCGAACGGCCACGAGGTACCGGCCGACGCCGCCGCGACGCGTCGAGGACGGACCGAGGACGAACCGAGGACGGACCGACGACGGACCGAGGACGTACCGGCGGCGACCCGGCGCCGCGGGCGCGACGCGACCCGGCCGCGACCGTTCCCCCGGCGCCCGGCCGTACGGCCGAGGCCCGACCGCCCCCGCGCGCACGGTAGTCTCGACAGGTGCCGAAACTGTCCGACGTCATCACCGCGCTCGAAGAGGTCTACCCCCCGCAGTGGGCGGAGTCCTGGGACGCCGTCGGCCTGGTCTGCGGAGACCCTCAGACCGAGGTCAACCGCGTGCTCTTCGCCGTCGACCCCGTCCAGGCGGTCGTCGACGAGGCCGTGGAGTGGGGCGCCGACCTCGTGGTCACCCACCACCCCCTCTACCTGCGCGGCACCACCAGCGTCGCCGCGACCACCTTCAAGGGCCGGGTGGTGCACACGCTGATCACCAACGGCATCGCCCTGCACGTCGCCCACACCAACGCCGACCACGCCGACCCCGGCGTCTCGGACGCGCTCGCCGAGGCGGTGGGCCTGCGGGTGACCGGCCCGCTGGTGCCGGACCCGACCGACCCGCTGGGCCGCCGTGGCACCGGCCGGATCGGCCTGCTGGAGCCCCCGCTGACCCTCTCCGCCTTCGCCGCGCAGGTGGCGGCGGGCCTGCCCGCCACCGCCGCCGGCGTCCGCGTCTCCGGCGACCCGGACCGGCTGGTCAGCCGGGTCGCGGTGTGCGGCGGCTCGGGCGACAGCTTCCTCGCCGACGTCCGGTCGGCCGGCGTGGACGCCTACCTGACCGCCGACCTGCGTCACCACCCGGCCTCCGAGGCCGCGGAGGCGTCGCCCGTCGCGCTGCTCGACGCCGCCCATTGGGCCACCGAGTGGCCCTGGCTCACCCTGGCCGAGCGGGCCCTGCTGGCCGCCGCCGACAAGCGCGGCTGGGCCGTGGAGACCAAGGTCTCCCACCGGGTCACCGACCCGTGGACCGCGCACGCCCCCATGTCCTTCACCGCCTGACCCGATTCACAGGAGCTCTCCGCTTGAACGCCGCGCCCGCCGACCAGAACCGCCTGCTCGACCTCCAGGCCATCGACTCGAAGCTCGACCAGCTGGCCCACCGGCGCCGGAGCCTGCCCGAGCACGCCGAGATCGAGAAGGTCACCGCCGACCACACCGCGCTCAAGGACCTCGTCGTCGCCGCCGAGGCCCAGAAGGGCGACACCGCCCGCGAGCTGACCAAGGCCGAGCAGGACGTCGAGCAGGTCCGCTCCCGTGCCGCCCGCAACCAGCAGCGCCTGGACTCCGGCGCGATCACCTCGCCGAAGGACCTGGAGAACCTCCAGCACGAGATCGGCTCGCTCGCCAAGCGCCAGGGCGACCTGGAGGACGTCGTGCTGGAGATCATGGAGCGCCAGGAGAGCGCCAAGAGCCGGGTCGAGGAGCTGTCCGCCCGCCTGGAGCACTCCACCGTCGTCCTCACCGAGGCCGAGGGCCGCCGCGACGCCGCCTTCGCCGAGATCGACGGGGAGGCCGAGAAGGTCAAGCGCGACCGCGAGACCGTCGCCGCCGTCATCCCGGCCGACCTGCTGAAGGTCTACACCAAGCTGCGCGAGACCCAGGGCGGCGTCGGCGCGGCCCGCCTCTACCAGCGCCGCTGCGAGGGCTGCCGCACCGAGTTCTCGATCACCGAGCTGAACGCCATCAAGGCCGAGCCGGCCGACAAGGTCGTCCGCTGCGAGAACTGCTCGCGGATCCTGGTCCGCACCTCCGACTCGGGCGTCTGATCCGGTGGCGGCGCGCTTCATCGTCGAGGCCGACGGCGGGTCCCGGGGCAACCCGGGGCCGGCCGGCTACGGCGCGGTGGTCCGTGACGGGGACACCGGGCAGATCATCGCCGAAGCCGCCGAGTTCATCGGCCACGCCACCAACAACGTGGCCGAGTACAAGGGACTGATCGCCGGGCTCAGGGCGGCCCGCGACCTGGACCCGGACGCCTCGGTGGACGTCCGGATGGACTCCAAGCTGGTCGTCGAGCAGATGTCCGGGCGCTGGAAGATCAAGCACCCCGACATGCAGCCGCTCGCCGCCGAGGCGCGCACCGTCCTCCCGCGCGCCCGGGTCACGTACACCTGGATCCCGCGCGAGCGGAACAAGGACGCCGACCGGCTGGCCAACGAGGCGATGGACGCGGGCCGCGACGGCCGCCAGTGGGAGCCGAAGCCCAAGGCCGCGGTCGCGGTCGTCGACGAGCCGCCGCTGGAGACCGCCGCCCCCAAGGCCGGCTGGGCCGCCCCCGCCGACCTCGGCACCCCCACCACCTTCGTCCTGCTGCGCCACGGCGAGACCCCGCTCACCCCGGAGAAGCGTTTCTCCGGCAGCGGCGGCAGCGACCCGGAGCTCTCCGACAAGGGCCGCTGGCAGGCCGAGCGGGCCGCCGAGGCACTGGCCGCGCGCGGCAGCGTCCAGGCGGTCGTCGCCTCCCCGATGCTCCGCACCCGGCAGACCGCCGAGACCGTCGCCGCCCGGCTCGGCCTGGAGGTCCGGTACGAGGACGGGCTGCGCGAGGTCGACTTCGGTGCCTGGGAGGGCCTGACCTTCGCCGAGGTGCGGGAGCGCTACCCCGACGACCTGACCGCCTGGCTCGGCTCCGCCAAGGCCAAGCCGACCGGCAGCGGCGAGAGCTTCACCACGCTCACCCACCGGGCCGGCGTCGCCCGGGACAAGATCCTCGCCCGGTACGCGGGGAAGACCGTGCTGGTGGTCTCGCACGTCAGCCCGATCAAGACCCTGGTCCGGCTGGCGCTCGGCGCCCCGCCGGACTCGATGTACCGGATGGAGCTGTCCGCCGCCTCGATCTGCGCCGTCCAGTACTACGCGGACGGCAACGCCTCGGTGCGGCTGCTCAACGACACCTCGCACCTGCGCTAGGGCCCGTCGTCACCGGGGTGCTCAGTGCACCTCGGTGACCACCACGTCCAGCTGCCACGGCTTGCGCGCGGTGCCCTCCGCCGCCAGCTCGACGTGGTGGCCCAGCTCCAGCAGCGCGTCCATCAGCTCGCCGGGGGTCTTCGGCTCCGCCCCGGCCGCCAGCAGGTCCCGGACGATCCGCCCCTTCGTCGCCTTGTTGAAGTGGCTGACCACGCTGCGCTTGCCGTTCCGCTCCTGGAGCACCCGGACGGTCGCGGTCCTGGCGGCCACCTCGCCGGCCGGCTTCCAGGCCGCCGCGTACGCGGAACTGCGCAGGTCCAGCACCAGCCCGTCCGCGACCTCGGGGAGCACGGGGGCCATCGCGCTCCGCCAGTACGCCCCGAGCGCCCCCAGCTGCGGGAGCTTGACGCCCATCGAGCAGCGGTAGGACGGAATCCGGTCGGAGATCCGCACGGCGCCCCAGAGACCGGAGAAGACCAGCAGCGAGCGCTCGGCCCGGTCGTACGCGGCCGCGTCCAGGGTGGCCAGGCCGAGGTTGTCGAACAGCACCCCGGTGTACACCTCGCCCGCCGGACGGGCACCCGCCGTCGGCAGCCCGGCGTTCTTGGCGACCTCGCCGCGCAGACCGGGGGAGAGGCCGAGCACCTCGGCGGCGGCGTCCTCGTCACCCCGGCACAGGCCCACCAGCGCGTCCAGCACCGCGCCGCGCGCCGCCGTCAGCCCCGGCAGCGACAGCCGCTCCAGCGCCACCGGCCCGCCGTCCCCGGACCCGGCCTTGCCCTCCGAGGGCGGCAACAGCACCAGCACAGCGGACTCCTCAACAATCTGTGGCGGACGAACCCCGCAACCCTACTGCGGCCGCCCCGGCCCCCAGCGCCACACAGAGCGGTGAGTAGTACCGCACGTTCAGCCGCCGGAACCGCTCCGAACGCTCACTCACCCGGCCGAACACCACCGGCCCGGCCACCCCGCGCGCCAGCAGCACCCCCGCCACCACCCGCACCCCGGCCCGCCGCAGCCGCCGCGGACCCACCTGCGGCAGCACCCCGGCCTCCGCCCCCACCAGGTACGCCCCCGCCCCCAGCGCCCCCGCCACCGCCAGGCACGCGCCCACCGGCGGCACCCCCTCACCCTGCCCCACCACGACGTCCGCGAACTCCTCCGCCGACCCCAGCGGCCACGGCGTCACCGCCCACACCGCGTGCAGCGCCCCCGTCGCCCCCAGCGCCGCAGCCACCACACCCCCGGCCACCTTCACCGCACCCATCGCCCAAACCCCCTTCGTGCACGGCCACTTGCCCCCACCGTACGAGTGCTTACGCCGCCCCCGGGCAGAGCCTGGCCCGGAACCGCCCGGCCCCGCTCTACCCTGGCGTGCATGCCTCGCCGAAAACTGCGCGTCAAGGCCGCCGACTCCGCCCGGATCAACACCGAGCTGACCGAGCTCCGTACCCGCCTGGAGGTCCACACCGAGTGGCCGCGGGCCGTGCTCGCCGAGGCGGAGGAGGCGGCCGAGCGCCCCCGGCTGCCGGAGTACGACGCCACCGACCTGCCGCTGTTCACGGTCGACCCGCCCGGCTCCCGCGACCTCGACCAGGCCGTGCACCTCGCCCACCGGCCCGGCGGCGGCTACCGGGTGCACTACGCGATCGCCGACGTCGCCGCGTTCGTCCACCCCGGCGGCGCGATCGACACCGAGGCCCGCCGCCGGGTCGAGACCCTCTACTTCCCCGACCACCGCGTCCCGCTGCACCCCACCCGGATCTCCGAGGACGCCGCCAGCCTGCTGCCCGGCGAGCCCCGCCCGGCCCTGCTCTGGCAGCTGGACCTGGACGCCGACGGCGCCGTCGTCCTCGCCGACCTGCGCCGCGCCCTGGTCCGCTCGCACCGCCGGCTGGACTACGCCGCCGTCGAGCGCGCGGTGGACCTCGGCGGCGCCGACGAGCAGCTCGCCCTGTTCGCGACCGTCGGACGGCTGCGCGAGGAGCAGGAGCGCGCCCGCGGCGGGATCAGCCTGCCGGTGCCCGAACAGGAGGTCGAGGAGACCCTGCACGGCTACGTCCTCGGCTACCGCGCCCCCGGCCCCGCCGACGGCTGGAACGCCCAGATCTCCCTGCTCACCGGCATGGCCGCGGCCGACCTGATGCTCGACGCCGGCGTCGGCCTGCTGCGCACCCTGCCCGCCGCACCCGCCACCGGGTACGAGCGGCTGCGCCGGATCGCCGCCGCCCTGGACGTGGACTGGCCGCAGGCCGTCCCGTACCCCGAGCTGATCCGTTCCCTCGACCCGGACGTCCCGCTCAACGCCGCCTTCCTCAACGCCTGTACGGGCCTGCTGCGCGGCGCCGGCTACCACGCCTTCGACGAGTCCCGCGGCCTGCCCGCCCCCGCCGAGCCGGAGCACGCCGCGCTCGCCGCCCCGTACGCGCACTGCACCGCGCCGCTGCGCCGCCTCGGCGACCGCTTCGCCCAGGAGGTGTGCGCGGCGGTGGCGGCGGGCGAGGACGTGCCGGAGTGGGTGCGCGAGGCGCTGCCGGCCGTCCCGGCGCTGATGGCGGGCGGGGACCGCCGCGCCGCGGAGGTCGAACGGGCCTGCGTGGACCTGGTGGAGGCGGAGCTGCTCGCGGGCCGGGAGGGCGAGGACTTCGCCGCCGTGGTCATCGACGTGGACGAGCGGCGGCCCGGCTCCGGCACCGTCCAGCTGCGCGACCCGGCCGTCCGGGCCCGCTGCGACACGGCCGCGGACGGGCTGCCGCTCGGCCGGGTGATCGACGTCCGGCTGACGACGGTCGACCCGGCCACCCGGACCGTCCGCTTCACGGCGGTCTAGCGGGCCGCGTCCCCGTGCCACCTGGATTACGCCACCCGCCACCCGGACGCGCGGCTCACCCGCCCCGGCCCGCCCCGCGGTGGGAGGATCGGTCCCGTGCCCGCCCCCCAGCCCCGCGCCGCCGCAGCCGCGCCCGCCCCCGGGCCCGCGCTCGGGCGCCGCCGCCGTCTGCTCGTCCTGGCGATCTGCTGCCTGAGCCTGTTCATCGTCGGCCTCGACAACACCGTGGTGAACATCGCCCTGCCGGTGATCCAGCGGGACCTGGACGCCCCGGCGTCCGGGCTGCAGTGGATCATCGACGCCTACACCCTCGTGCTGGCCTCGCTGCTGATGCTGTTCGGCTCGGTGGCCGACCGCTTCGGCCGCCGCCGGGTGTTCCAGACCGGCCTGGTCTGCTTCGCGCTCGGCTCGCTGCTGTGCAGCCAGGCGCCGAGCCTGGGCTGGCTGGTGGCGTTCCGGGCGCTCCAGGCGGTGGGCGGCTCGATGCTCAACCCGGTGGCGATGTCGATCATCACCAACACCTTCACCGACCCGAAGGAGCGGGCCCGGGCGATCGGCGTCTGGGGCGGCGTGGTCGGCATCTCGATGGCGCTCGGCCCGCTGCTCGGCGGCTTCCTGGTGGACGGCGCGGGCTGGCCGTCGATCTTCCTGATCAACGTCCCGGTGGCGCTCGCCGCCATCGCGCTGACCGCCCGTTACGTCCCGGAGTCCCGCGCCCCCCGGCCGCGCCGGCTGGACCCGGTGGGGCAGCTGCTGATGATCGTGCTGCTCGGCTGCGGCACCGCCGCGATCATCGAGGGCCCGGCCAACGGCTGGACCTCCCCGCTGATCCTCACCCTGGCCGCGACCGCGCTGGCCGCGCTGGTCGCCTTCCCGCTCTGGGAGCGGCGGGTGGCCGAGCCGCTGGTGGACCCCCGGTTCTTCGCCAGCGTGCCGTTCACCGGCGCCGCCGTCACCGCGGTCTGCGCGTTCGCCGCGCTCGGCGGCTTCCTCTTCCTCAGCACCCTCTACCTCCAGGACGTCCGGCACTACAGCCCGGTCGAGGCCGGTCTGTGGACGCTGCCGATGGCCGGGATGATGCTGGTCTGCGCGCCGCTGTCCGGACGGATCGTCGCCGGCCGGGGCCCGCGCCTGCCGTTGGTCGCGGCCGGGATCGGCCTCGCCGCGAGCGGGCTGCTGCTCACCCGGCTCGCCGCCGACTCCCCGCCGGCCCTGCTGCTGGTCGCGTACGCGCTGTTCGGCTTCGGCTTCGGCATGGTGAACGCGCCGATCACCAACGCCGCCGTCGCGGGGATGCCGCGCGCCCAGGCGGGCGTGGCGGCGGCGGTCGCCTCGACCAGCCGTCAGGTCGGCCAGTCGCTGGGCGTGGCGGTGATCGGTACGGTCGTCACGGCGGCCGTGGTCGGACCGGTCGCGACCGGTTTCGCCCCGGCCAGCCACGCCGGCTGGTGGATCCTGGTCGGCCTCGGCGGCGCCGTCCTCGCCCTCGGCCTGGCCACCACCACCGCCCGGGCGAGCGCGACGGCGGCCCGGGTGGCCGCCCGCCTCGGCGCCGAGGCGCCGGCCGTCCGGTCCGGTGTACGGGAGGCGCCGCCCGAGCGGCTACGATGACCACTACGGCGGAAGAGTCGGCCGGGCGGTCGCGACGGGTCCCAGACCCGCCGAGGAACGTCCGGGCTCCACAGAGCAGGGTGGTGGGTAACGCCCACCCGGGGTGACCCGCGGGACAGTGCCACAGAAAACAGACCGCCCACCGCTTTTCGTGGTGGGTAAGGGTGAAACGGTGGTGTAAGAGACCACCAGCGACCGGGGTGACCCGGCCGGCTAGGTAAACCCCACCTGGAGCAAGGTCAAGATCGGCGCCCTCGGGCGCCGTGCGCGGACGATTGAAGGCTGCTCGCCCGAGTCCGCGGGTGGACCGCACGAGGCTGTCGGCAACGGCAGCCCTAGATGGATGGCCGCCTCCCCGGGCCGCGCAAGCAACCCGGGAGACAGAACCCGGCGTACAGGCCGACTCTTCCGCCCCCTTTCCCGCCCGCCGGTCAGGCGGGGCGGGCGCCGACCGCGTCGCGGATCTGGTCGCCGAGGCCGCCGTTGACGCGGGCGCAGTTGGCGCAGCAGAAGAACATGCCGGCGACTTCGACGCCGTGGCCGACGATGCGGACGTCGCACTGCTCGCAGCGCGGGGCGAGTTTCTCCATCGCGCACTCGAAGCTGTCGAAGGTGTAGGTGTCGCCGGTGACCGTCCTGATCTCGAAGGCCAGCCAGTAGTCGTTGCCGCAGGTGACGCAGATGGCCATGGCGGCCGTCTCCTTCCGGTGGGGCCGACCCCGGCGGGGCGGCTCGTCTCCCAGTGTCGAAGGCCCGGTCGGCGGCGGCCACCCGGAGGGGGCGGGCGGGGGCTCAGGCGGAGCCGGCGGCGAGGTCCTCCAGGGCGCGGACGGCGCGGTCGGCGTCGGCGGCGGCGACGAACAGGTGGTCGTGGTGGAAGCCGGCCACCACGTTGCAGCTGATGCCCTCCTCGGCGAGCCGGCCGGACACGGCGGCGGTCAGTCCGACGGCCTCCAGCGCCGAGTGGATCCGCAGGGTGATCCAGGCCGCCACGTACTCGTAGCGCAGCCCGAGCGCGTCCGCCTCCTCCTGGGCGATCACCATCGTGACCCCCTCGGGTTCGGCGACGGTCACCACCGGCCGCATGCCGGCGGGCACCCGGGCGGGGAGCGTGCAGTAGACGTACCGCCCGGGGTTGAGCTGCGGGCTCATGCCGCGCAGCAGCGTCGCGAGGTCTCGTTCTGCGGCCATGCCCGCCACCGTAGCGGCTGGGCGGGGGATGGGCGGTGCTCCGTGGGCGTGTCGGAATCCGTTGACGAGCGACAGTCACCGATATATCGTCGAGCTATCGAGACAGTGACTCGACTGCCTCGTTGAACCTCAGAGATTCGAGGAGGTGGGCGCGATGCGCTCAGAACGTCAAGGAAGGCGATTCCGCTGGGAGGGCCCGCGCGGCGGTGACGGTGGCGGCCCCGGTGGCCTCGGTGGCGGTCGGCGCCGCGGGCCGGGCCCGGGGCCGGAGTTCCGGGGGATGCCCGGGGAGGGCTTCGAGGGCCGGGAGGCGTTCGGCGGGTTCGGCCCGCCGTTCGGTGGCGGCGGTCCCGGCCGGCCGATGGGCGGCCCGTACGGGCACGGCTTCGGCGGGCACGGCGGCCGGCGCGGTGGCCCGCACGGGCGGCGCGGCGGGCGGGCCCGGCGCGGTGACGTCCGGGCCTCGCTGCTGGCGCTGCTCAAGGAGCGGCCGATGCACGGCTACGAGATGATCGCCGAGATCGCCGAGCGGACCGGCGGGGCCTGGCGGCCCAGCCCGGGGTCGATCTACCCCAACCTCCAGCTGCTGGAGGAGGAGGGCCTGATCACCGCGGAGGAGGTCGGCGGCAAGCGGCTGGTCTCGCTCACCGAGGCGGGCCGGGCCGAGGCCGACGCCGGGCCGGCCGAGCCGTGGGCGGAGGCCGGCCGGGAGGTCGACTGGGAGGCCGTCCAGGAGGTCGGCCAGGCGCTCGCCGCCGTCGACCAGGCGATCCGCCAGGTCATGGCCACGGGCACCGAGGCGCAGCGCGCCAAGGGCCTGACGGTGCTGACCGAGGCCCGGAAGAAGCTGTACCTCATCCTCGCCGAGGATGACTGACCGACCGGGGGGAGCGGGGCGGGCGGTGCTGCTGCCCGGGTGGCCCGAGCGGTCCGGGCGGCCGGGGGGAGGGCCTCACGGCCGGACCGTGAACAGGGCCACGCACACCAGCAGCAGCACCGCCCAGCCGAACCAGAGCCAGGCGTTCGGCTCGATGACCACGCTGTAGAGGCACACCGCCAGGAGCAGCACCCCGGTGACGCCGGCGACCTCCCGGTTGTGGTGCCGGACCGCCCGGGAGTGGTCCCGCGGGTGCCGTACCGTCCTCGCCATGCCGACCTCCGGGGGAGACTGCGGCCGACCTCCGGGGAGACCGCGGAGGGAGGGGGCGGCCGTCAGCCGGAGGCCGCCTCGTCGTACTCGTAGCGCCAGAACCAGCTCAGGCCCCGAACCTGCTTGCTCCGGACGTACACCAGTGTGCGCGCGGGAGTCCCGCCGTGCGCGGGGACCGGGACCTTGTACTTCTTGGGCACGCCGAGCATCGGCCCCAGCGGGATGGGGAGGATCTTCCCGTCCAGGGGGCCGCCGACGAATGCGGTGTCCGCGCTCTTCATCCCTCCAGGGTCTCACCTCCGCGGACGAGCCCGGGGCGCACCCGTGGGCCGCACCCGCGGCCGTCGCCGGGAGTGTGACCGGAGAGGCACCGCCCCCGGTCATCCGGAGGCCCTCCGCACCCTTATCCTTCCTGTTACGCCCTCGGGGTCCACCCGGGTCAGCGGGCCCGTACGGGCCGGGCGAGGCGCGAATCCGCGCGCCCTCCGGCCGATTTGGCGCGGACAGCGTGCTGCCGCGACTGCGTACCGTGACCCGGGCGTCGGCCGTCCGGTGACCCCGGGCCGCGGCCGGCAGGGCGCCGACGTCAGGGCCGAGCACCCCGGGAAGCAGACGGGGGCGCCGTGCGTTGCGTCGGAGTGGTACGTCGAACGCTGTGTCGCACCAGGCACGGCAGTTGCGCGGAAGGGGCCCGATGGAAGCCGGCAGCAGGTGGACGACCTGGTGGCAGAAGCGTGATCGTCAGCGGGCGGGGGGCCCGGACGGGCCGGCCGCCGACCTCGATCAGCTGCTCGGCGCGGTCCGCGCCGGATTCCCGCTCGCGCCCGCCGCCCACCCGGCCGGCTACCGGTGCTCCTGTGACCGGGTGGCCTGTCCGGCCCCCGCGCAGCACCCGGTCTCCTTCGCCTGGCAGACCCAGGCCACCACCGACCCGGAGCAGCTCTCCCGCTGGCTCTCCCGCGATCCGGAGGCGAACTTCATCACCGCCACCGGCCGGGTGCACGACGTGCTGGACGTCCCGGCGGAGGCCGGACGGCTGGCGCTGGAGCGGCTGACGGCGCTGGGCGTCGAGGGCCCCGTCGCCGCCGTCGGCGAGGACCGCTACCTCTTCTTCACCGCCACCCGCGGCACCCCGCAGGACGAGGACGAGTGGTGGCCGAGCGCGCTCGACTCCACCCCGGACACCATGTCCGAGCACCCCGGCCTGCGCTGGCACTGCCGCGGCTCGTACACCCTGCTGCCGCCGGCCGCGCTGCCGGACGGCTCCCACGTGCGGTGGCTGCGCGGGCCCGAGCAGCCGCTGCCGGACCCGCTGCGTGTCCTGGACGTGCTCACCGACGCCTGTACCGAGGTGGGCGCCGTCGCCGAGGAGCAGTGGCTGATCGGCTAGGGCGCCCACCGGGCGACGCTGGTCACGGCGGGGAGACGCCGGTCACGGCAGGGTGAGGACCTCCGCGCCGGTCGGCGTGACCACCAGGGTGTGCTCGAACTGGGCGGTGCGCTTGCGGTCCTTGGTGACGACCGTCCAGCCGTCCGGCCAGATCTCGTAGTCGTAGGTGCCCAGGGTCAGCATCGGCTCGATGGTGAAGGTCATGCCCGGCTTGATCACCTCGGTGGCCCGCTCGCTGTCGTAGTGCGGGATGATCAGGCCGGAGTGGAACGACGTGTTGATGCCGTGTCCGGTGAAGTCCCGCACCACGCCGTAGCCGAAGCGCTTGGCGTAGGACTCGATGACCCGCCCGATGACGTTGATCTGACGACCCGGCTTGACCGCCTTGATCGCCCGGTCGAGGGATTCCCGGGTGCGCTCGACCAGCAGCCGGGACTCCTCGTCCACGTCGCCGACCAGGTAGGTGGCGTTGAGGTCGCCGTGCACCCCGTGGATGTAGGCGGTGGCGTCGATGTTGACGATGTCGCCGTCCTGGAGCACGGTCGAGTCCGGGATGCCGTGGCAGATCACCTCGTTGATCGAGGTGCAGACGGACTTGGGGAAGCCCCGGTAGCCGAGGTCGGACGGGTAGGCGCCGTGGTCGCACATGTAGGCGTGGGCGACGGCGTCCAGCGCGTCGGTGGTGACGCCGGGGGCGATCAGCTTGGCCGCCTCCGCCATCGCTCGGGCGGCGATCCCGCTCGCGATCCGCATCTTCTCGATCGTCTCGGCGGTCTGCACCTCGGGCCCGGTGTACGGCGTCGGCGCGGGCTTGCCGACGTACTCGGGGCGCGCGATGTGCGCCGGGACCTTGCGGGTGGGGGACTGGATGCCGGGTACGAGAGCCATGCCGCGAGTCTAGTCGTCGGGCTCCGCGGCCCCGGGTGGTGTGCGGCCGACCCCGGGTGGTGTGCGGCCGGGCCCGGGGCGGGGAATGATCGGTACCGACCCATCCTTCTGGCCTTCTGAACGGGAGAGCGTCATGCCCCTCGGATTCAACCGCAAGCCGACCGGCAAACCCGGCGAGTGGTTCTACTGCATCAAGCACAACAAGGTCGAAGAGGGCCCGGAGTGCCCGGCGAAGGACCGCCTGGGCCCGTACGACAGCCCCGAGGAGGCCGCCCAGGCCCTGCGGATCGCGGACGAGCGCAACCGCGAGTGGCGGAACGACCCGCGCTGGAGCGACCGGCCCAAGGACGAGGCCGAGTAACCACGGCGGGACCCCGATCCCGATCCCGACCCCGGTCAGGCGGTCGGCGCGGCCTCCCGTGCGGCGCGCTCGTGCTCGGCGCGCACGGCCGCGGCGTTCGGGTCGGTGCGGTCGTCGTAGGCGAGCAGCTTCGGGAGGGCGGCGGCGACCGCGAGCACGGCGACGACGCAGGCCGCACCGCCGGCCCAGACGGCGGCGCGCACGCCGACCAGCCCGGCCATGGTGCCGGCCCGGACCTGGCCGAGCTGCGGGCCGACGGAGTAGCTGAGCAGTTCCACGCCGGCCATCCGGCCGCGCAGCTCGTCGGGGATGGACTGGTTCCACATGGTCGAGCGGGCGAGCCCGCTGATCTCGTCGGCGCCGCCGGCCAGCGCCAGGCCGAGCAGCACCAGCCCGATGTGCTCGGTGAGCCCGGCGAGCGCCATCGCCGCGCCCCAGCCGACGGCGGCGGCCACCAGCAGCCGCCCGTGCCGGTGGACGCGGGAGGTCCAGCCGCTGGTCGCGCCGACCAGCAGGGCGCCGAGGGCGGAGGCCGCGTACATCGGGCCGAGCGCCCAGTCCGCCCCCAACTCCGAGGCCAGGAACGGGAAGACGGCCACCGGGTAGGCGAACAGCATGGCGCAGACGTCGATCGCGTAGGTGCCGAGCAGGTCCTTGCGGCTCCACGCGTAGCGGACCCCGGTGAGCACCGCCCGGACGGACGGCCGTTCGGCGCCGGTGGGCGGCGGCACCGCCTTGATCCGGACGAGCAGCAGCAGCGAGAGGGCGAAGGAGAGGACGTCCAGCGCGTACGCGGTCTGCACCCCGGCGAAGGCCACCACGACACCGGCCAGCGCGGGGCCGGCCACCGAAGCGGCGTTGTGGTACAGCGATCTGAGGGCGAACGCGGCGGTCAGGTGCTGGTGCGGGACGAGCCGCGGGAGGAGCGAGTCCAGTGCCGGGCGCTGGATGCCGTCGGCGGCCGCGACCAGCGCGGCGACCAGGTAGATCGGCCAGAGCAGCGGGTGCGGCAGCAGGGCGTTGACCAGCAGCAGCCCGGCCAGCAGGCCGAGCGCGACCTCCGCCCGCAGCACCAGCTTCCGGCGGTCCAGGGCGTCGGCGAGGGCGCCGCCCCACAGGCCGAAGACGATCAGCGGCACCAGCTCGACGGCGCCGATCAGGCCGACCGCGAAGGAGGAGCCGGTGAGTTCCTTGATCTGCATCGGCACGGCGACGAGGGTCAGGAAGCCGCCGAAACTGGTGACGCAGCCGGAGGTCCACAGGTAGCGGAAGTCGCGCGAGGCGCGCCAGGGCGACAGGTCGGGCGTCAGCGAGTGCAGCAGCCTCCGGGCGCGCCCGGGCACGGGGGGATGCGGGGGTTCGTCGACGTTCACGAACCGTCATCCTCGGGCGGCGGCCACCGCTTCCGCAAAGGGTTTTCGACCGGGGCGTGAACTTTTCGGCCGGGTGGTGAACAGGGTCACCAGCGGGTGATCGCGGGCCCCGAGGCCAGCCGCCCGGCGAGGTCGGCGAGCCGGTCCCGGACGGAGCGGCGGCCGGTCCGCTGCCCGGCGGCGACGCTGACCAGGTGCTGGGCGAGGTCGAACGGCCCCTCGGCGGCGGTGCCGACGGTCAGCCGCTCGTGCGCGAGCCGGCGGAGTTCGTCGAGGCCGTGGGGTTCGCCGCGGCCGCCGGACGCACCGGGCCCGCCGGCCGCACCGGGCCCGCCGGGTGCGGCGCGCCCGTCCGGCCCGTCCGACCCGTCGGCGTCAGCGGAGCCCCCGTCCAGCGCGAGCACGGTCGCGCCGCGCCGCCGCGCGTCGTGCACCCGCTCCAGCAGCGCGGCGCCGGCCGCCCGGGGGACCACCACCAGCACGGTGTCGCCGCGCCCGGCCTCGGTGAGCCGCCGCAGGTCGTGGGTCAGGTGGGCCGGGGCGTCGGCCGGCGGGCTGTGCCGCAGCAGGGTGGGCGCCAGCCGGGGGACGTCCGACCAGGCGGCCTCGTCGTCCAGGTGGGCGGCCAGGTGCCAGGGTTCGTACGCCTCGGTGCCGACCAGCAGCAGCCCGCTCGCGCTGCGCCGTTCCACGGAGCGGCGCAGCGCGCCGGCGAAGCCGCCGACCTCCTCCAGCCAGCCCGTTCCCGTCAGCCGTTCCCGGAGTGCCGAAACTCTCACCGCGTCCATGCGGGCCAGGATGTCCCGCCGGGCCGGGGATTTGGCAGGATCGGCCCATGACTTCCCTCGATTCAGCGACAAACCCGGCCCACGAGGTCCCGGACGTCTCCCAGCTGGTGGTCGGTGTCCTCGGTGGCACCGGCGACCAGGGGCGAGGACTCGCCCTGCGGCTGGCCAAGGCCGGCCAGCAGGTGATCATCGGCTCCCGCGACGCCGCCCGGGCCGAGGCCTCGGCGGCCGCGCTGGGCCTCGGCGTGCGCGGCGCCGACAACGCCACCGTCGCCCGGGAGAGCGACGTGGTGATCATCGCGGTCCCGTGGGACGGCCACGCCGCCACCCTGACCGCGCTGCGCGAGGAGCTCGCGGGCAAGATCGTCGTCGACTGCGTCAACCCGCTGGGCTTCGACAAGCAGGGCGCGTACGCGCTGAAGCCGGAGGAGGGCAGCGCCGCCGAGCAGGCCGCCGCGCTGCTGCCGGACTCCCGGGTCACCGCCGCGTTCCACCACCTCTCGGCGGTGCTGCTGCAGGACGAGTCGGTGGAGAGCATCGACACCGACGTCATGGTGCTCGGCGACGACCGGGAGGCCACCGACGTCGTCCGGGGCCTGGCCGCGCGCATCCCCGGGATGCGCGGCATCTTCGCCGGCCGGCTGCGCAACGCCCACCAGGTCGAGGCGCTGGTCGCCAACCTGATCTCGGTCAACCGCCGCTACAAGGCCCACGCGGGCCTGCGGATCACCGACGTCTGAGCGGATCCGGGCAGAGGCGTGTCGACCTCACCCCTGGACCCGGTCCGGAGGTGAGGTCGGCGACAATGGGTGGCGGCCGTGACCCGGCCGCCCGCACCCGTTCTAGGAGCCCTCCGCCATGCCTCGCACGTCCCGCTTCGCCCTGGCCGCCGTCGTCCTCGCGCTCGTGGCCCTGGTGGTCTCGCTGGTCCAGGGCTTCTGGCTGGGCCTGATCTGGCTGCCGCTGGCCGGCGTGGCCAGCAACGTGCTGTGGATGGACCGCCGCCGGGCCAGGATCGCCGCCGCGACCGCGGCCGCCGCCGAGTAGCGCCGGCCGCCGAGCAGGGCTAGTTCTTCCAGAAGCTGAACAGGTACCGGCCGAGCGTCGCGTAGTCCTGGTCCACGCCGAACAGGTTCATCAGGCCGTGGACGATCCCGAAGAAGAACTCGTTCACCTGGGGCTGCCACAGCAGCGCGAACACCGCGAGCATCCCGTACGGCGCGAACGGCTCGATCGCGCGCCGGGTCTGGTACGACAGCCAGGGCTCGACGATGCCGTAGCCGTCCAGTCCGGGCACCGGCAGCAGGTTCAGCACCGCCGCGCTCAGCTGGAGGAAGCCGAGGAAGCCCAGCGCGCCGGAGAACGGCGAGATGATCAGCTCGTGGCCCTCCCAGAACGCGTGCACGGTCGGGTCGTCCAGCCAGCCCGCGCCGATCGGGACCAGCAGCGCCGCTGCGATGAGCAGGTTGACCAGCGGGCCGGCCGCCGAGATCAGGCTGTGCTTGAGCCGGCCCTGGATGCGGTGCCGCTCGATCCAGACCGAGCCGCCGGGCAGGCCGATGCCGCCGAGGATCACGAAGACGATCGGCAGCACGAAGCTGAGCAGCACATTGGCGTACTTCAGCGGGTTGAGCGTGAGGTAGCCCTTGGCGCCGACGGAGATGTCGCCGCCGTGCAGCGCGGTGCGCGCGTGGGCGTACTCGTGCAGGCAGAGCGAGACCATCCAGCCCGCGACCACGAACAGGAACACCCCGAACGAGGCGTTGCCGTAGCCCTGGTACACCGCCCAGCCGGAGGTGCCGAGGACGGCCAGGAGCACCCAGAACACCGGGCTGATCCGGCGGTCCTCGCTGCGGGAGCGCGGCGTGGCGGCGAAGGTCATGGTGTGGGTGCTCCGTGGGCAGAGGGAACGGGAAGGACCGGCAGGGACCGATCATGCCGGGCGGGCCGGTGGCCGGACAAGCCGCCTCCGGTGAACGTCCGAGGGCCCGGGGTCGGTTCCGCCGGGGCGCCGGGCCCTGCACAATTGTGCGGCCCTTCCCCCGCCGATCGACCAGAATGGTCCGGTGCACTACGGCATCCTCGGAACCACGACGGCCCACCACGACGACGGCACCCCGGTACCGATCGGCGGCGCCCGGCTACGGGCCCTGCTCGCGGCCCTGGCCCTCCGGCAGGGCCGGCCGGTGCCGGCCGACCTGCTGGTGGACGAGGTGTGGGAGGCCGAGCCGCCCCAGGACTCCTCCGCCGCGCTCCAGACCCTGGTCGGCCGGCTGCGCCGCACCATCGGCCGGGACGAGGTCGGCTCCGGCCCGGCCGGGTACTGGCTGACCGGTCCGGCCACCGACCTCGCCGACTTCCAGCGGCTGACCGGCGAGGGCCGCCGCGCCCTGGACACCGGGGACCACGCGCTCGCCGCCGAGCGGCTGGGCGCCGCCCTGGCGCTGTGGCGCGGCCCCGCGCTGGCCGACCTGCCGGACCGCACCGGCCCGGCCGTCCGGCTGGAGGCCCAGCGCGAGGAGGCCCGCCGCCACCGGATCACCGCCGACCTCGGCCTCGGCCGCGCGGCCGACCTGGTCGCCGAGCTGGCCGAGCTGTGCGAACGGCAGCCGCTGGACGAGTCGTTGCAGCTGCTGATGATCCGGGCGCTGCACGAGAGCGGACGGACGGCCGAGGCGCTGCGCCACTACGAGCGGACCAGGCGGGCCCTGGCCGAGGAGCTCGGCGCCGACCCGGGTCGCGGACTCCAGTCCCTGTACGCCGAGTTGCTCGCCCCGGAGACGCCGGAGCCGCTCCACGCCGCGCCCGCGCCCGCACCCGCCGCCGCCGCCCCCCAACTCCCGCGCACCGTCGGCAACCTGCGCGGCCGGCTGACCAGCTTCGTCGGCCGCGAGGACGATCTCGCCGCGCTGCGCGGGATGCTGACGGACCGTCGGCTGGTGACGTTGACCGGCCCCGGCGGCTCCGGCAAGACCAGCCTCTCGACCGAGGCCGGGCGCGCCGAACAGGCCGCCGGGGGCTGGCCGGGCGGCGTCTGGGTGGCCGAACTCGCCCCGCTGGAGAGCCCGGACGCGGTGCCCGCCGCCGTGGTCTCCGCGCTCGGCCTGCGCGAGATCGTGCTGCACAGCACCAGCATGGTCGCCGAGGTGATCGAGAAGCGGGCCGAGGACCCGGTGCGCCGGCTGGTCGAGCACTGCGGCCACCGCCGGATGCTGCTCGTCCTGGACAACTGCGAGCACCTGATCCAGGCCGCCGCCGACCTCGCCGACGTCCTGCTCGCCGAGTGCCCCGGGTTGACGGTGCTCGCCACCAGCCGCGAGCCGCTGGGCGTGCCCGGGGAGACGGTGCTGCCGGTCGAGCCGCTGCCCGACCCGGTCGCGCTGCGGCTGTTCGTCGAACGCGCCGCCGCCGCCCGTCCCGGCTTCGACCCGCAGGGCGACCCGGAGGCCTGCGCCGAGATCTGCCGCCGGCTGGACGGGCTGCCGCTGGCCATCGAACTGGCCGCGGCCCGGCTGCGGGTGATGACGGCGCGCCAGATAGCCGACCGGCTGGACGGCCGGTTCGCGCTGCTCACCGCGGGCAGCCGCACCCTGCTGCCGCGCCAGCAGACGCTGCGCGCGGTGGTCGACTGGAGCTGGGACCTGTTGGGCAAGCGGGAGCGGGCGGTGCTGCGCCGGCTCTCGGTGTTCGCGGGCGGCTGGCAGCTGGAGGACGCCGAGGCGGTCTGCGCCGACGGCGTCGAGGTGGCCCCCGGCGAGGTCGCCGACCTGCTGCTGTCGCTGGTCGACAAGTCCCTGCTGGTGGCCGACCTGGACGGGGCCAGCCTGCCGCGCTACCGGATGCTGGAGACCATCCACGAGTACGCGACCGAGCGCCTCGCCGGGTCCGCCGCCGAGCGCGCCGCCACCGAGGCCCGCCACCTGGCGCACTTCCGCACCCTGCTCGCCGCCGCCGACGCGGAGATCCACGGCCCCCGGCAGCTGCACTGGCTGACGGTGCTGGAGCGCGAGCAGGACAACGTCCGGACGGCGCTGCGCCGCGCGATCGACCTGCGGGACGAGGAGCAGGCGCTGCTCCTGGCCATCGGCATGAGCTGGTACTGGTCGCTGCGCGGCTACAGCATGGAGGCGCGCACCTGGTACACCGCGATCGCCGCGCTCGGCCCGGACCCGTTCGGCCCGGACGCCCCGCGGGCGGTGCCGCTGGAGCGCGGCGTGCTGGCGTACGACCTGCCGCTGCCGACGGCGGTGGTCGAGGAGGCCCGCCGGCTGCTCGCGATGTTCCGGCTGATCGGGCTGTTCGAGGGCAACCTGGACGTCCTCGGGGACCCGGAGGCGATCGAGGTCGCCCAGCGGCTGATGGACGCCTACACCCCGGACCTGCCGCAGTCCTACCGCTTCCCGGCGCTGATGCGGGTGTTCGGCGCCTTCCTGGCCGGCCGCCTGGACATGATGAAGGACCTGATGGACGACGCCGTCCAGGGCTGCGAGCAGTACGGCGGGCCGAGCGACCTGGCGTTCATCCTGCAGGTCCGGGCCAGGATGATGAACGACTGGCCGAGCGGCGCCGAGCAGAGCATCGAGGACGGCGCCCGCTCGCTGGAGCTGTACGAGCAGTCGGGCGACCTCTGGGGGATCTCCCAGGCGCTGTCCGCGCACGGCGAGTCGCTGGCCAACCGGGGCGAGGCCGCGGCCGCCGCCGAGGCGTACGCGCGGGCGATCGAGCTGATCGAGGAGCTGGGGGCGCCGCAGGAGGTGCCGATCCTGCGGGTGAACCTGGGCACCGCCCTGCTGGAGCAGGACATGGAGCACGGCGAGCGGGTCGTCCGCGAGGCGCTGGCCTCCATCGACACCCCGGGCCTCAACCAGGCCACCACCGGGGCGCTGATGTTCGGCCACCTGACGCTCTGCGGCATCCACGCCCACCGCGGCGAGTTCGCGCAGGCGCTGGCCGAGCTGGACGAGCTGGACATAGTCCGGGTCGGCGGCTTCGCGCCGAGCCTGGTGACCGGGATGCTGATGAGCGCCCGCGGCTGGATCACCGCCCGGGCCGGGGACCCGGAGGCGGGGCTCGACCTGCTGCGCGCCGGCTGGCGGCAGCTGCGGGCGGTGACGGCCGCGAGCGGCTTCGCCGAGCACATGACGGTCATGGTGGTGCCCGCGGTGACGGCGGTGCTGGGCAGCTTCGCCCAGCGCGACGGGGACCTCGGGCGGGCCCGGGCGGCGGCCGTGCTGGCCGGCGCCCACGGCGGGCTGAACGGCCCGAAGGGCGGCTACCTGGACCGGGTCGAGCGGGCGCGTTCGGAGGCGGCCCTGCGGGAGTCGCTGGGGGACGCGGGGTACGAGGAGGCCCGGGCCGGCGGGGTCGGGATGACCCAGGAGCAGGTCTTCGAGCTGCTGGAGGGGCTGCTCGGCTAGCCACGGCGCGGTCGGGCCCGGGCGGTCGGATCCCGTACAGCCGGTGCCCGGGCGGTCGGTGCCCGTACAGCCGGTGCCCGTACGGCCGGTGCCCGTCCCCTGGTCACCGGCCGCACGGGCCCGTACGGCGGCCGGCGCCTGTCCGGGGCGGCCGGCCGTCCTGCCCGGCGGCCTTCCCCGGCGAGGGCCGGGGGAGCCGACGGTGGTCATGGGGGTCAGGTCCGCTTGCGGAACCGGGCGACCGCCAGCGGGGCGAAGACGGCGGTCACGGCGGCCGACCAGATCAGCACGATCATCACCGGGTGGGCCACCGGACCCGTGCCGTTGAGCAGGGAGCGGGAGGCGTCGGCCAGCGCCGAGAGCGGGTTGACCTTGGTGAAGGACTGCAGCCAGCCCGGCATGGTGTCGGTCCGGGCGAAGATCGAGCTGCCGAACTGCATCGGCATCAGGACCAGCATGGCCACGCCCTGGACGGCCTGGGCGCTGCGCAGGGCCATGCCCAGCAGCATCGAGATCCAGACGATCGACATGCCGAACAGCAGGGCCAGGCCGATCGTGGCCAGCACCTCCAGCGGTCCGGTCTTCACCTCGAAGCCGATGCACATCGCGAAGCCGATCAGGATCGCGAAGGAGAGCAGCCCGCGGAGGGTCTCGGCGACGATCTTGGACAGCAGGACGGAGGCCCGGCCGATCGGCAGCGTGCGGAAGCGGTCCATCACGCCGCTCTGGAAGTCGCTGTTGAGGCCGGTGCCGACGGCCATCGCGAGGGTGAGGCCGGTCTGCCCGAGCAGGCCGGGGATCAGGTACTGCTTGTAGGTGTCCTGGTCGCCGGCCATCGCGCCGCCGAAGACGTAGACGAACAGCACGGTGAAGATGACGGGCATCAGCACGGCGTCGAACATCGACTCCGGGTCGGCCTTGATCCGCATCAGGTTGCGCCGGGTCAGCGCGCCGACGTGGCGCAGGGTGCCGGTCAGGCCGATCCGGGAGTCCTCCGCCGGGGGCCGGGTGTCCCGGGCCCGGGAGGGGGTGAGCGTGGCGGTGGTCATGCGACGGGCTCCTTGGCGAGGCTGGGGGCGGGCACGGCGGCGGACGCGGGCTTGCCGGTGATGGCGAGGAAGACCTCGTCCAGGCTGGGCACCTTGGTGTCGATGCCGGCGATGGCGAAGCCGCGGCTGCCGAGCACGCCGATCACCGCGGTCAGCTGCTCCTCGCCGGTGATCGGCACCGCGAGCAGCCCGGTGTCGGTGGAGACGGTGGCGTTGAGGACGCCGCTCTCGTGCAGGCAGCGGGCCATCTCCGGCAGCTCGGCCGGGTGGGCCGGGCGGACCTGGAGGGTCTGGCCGCCGACCTTGGCCTTGAGCTCGGAGACGGCGCCGTTGGCGATCACCCGGCCGCGGTCGATGACGGTCAGCTCGTTCGCGAGCTGCTCCGCCTCCTCCATGTACTGGGTGGTCAGCAGCACGGTGCTGCCCTCGGCGACCATCCGCTGCACCTCGTCCCAGACCTCGTTGCGGGTGCGCGGGTCCAGGCCGGTGGTGGGCTCGTCCAGGTAGAGCACCCGGGGGCGGCCCATCATGCTGGCGGCCAGGTCGAGGCGGCGGCGCATGCCGCCGGAGTAGGTCTTGGCGGTCCGCTTGGCGGCCTCGGTGAGCGAGAAGCGCTCCAGCAGCTCGGCGGCCCGGGCCCTGGCCTCCCGGCGCGGGAGGTCGAGCAGCCGGCCGATGAGGTAGAGGTTCTCGTACCCGGAGAGCAGCTCGTCCACGGAGGCGTACTGGCCGGTGAGGCCGATCGTGCGGCGCAGCTGCTTGGGCTGGCGCAGCACGTCGTAGCCGCCGACGTACGCGGTGCCGGCGTCCGGCTTGATCAGGGTGGAGAGGACGCGCACCAGGGTGGTCTTGCCCGCGCCGTTGGGGCCGAGCAGGGCGAGCACGGTGCCCTCCCGGACGGTCAGGTCGACCCCGTCGAGGGCCTTCGTCTCGCCGTAGTGCTTGACGATGCCCCGCACCTCCACGGCGTTCCCGGAAGTGGTTCCCCGGTCGTTCGGGGCTGTCGCGATTCGTGTCATGCCCCCAGGCTGTCCGCCCCGGCTGTCAGCTCCCTGTCGGCCGGTGCGGTGCGCTGTCGGCTTGCTGTCACGCCGCTGTCAGCGGCCGCCGCGGGGCCGGGAACGGCAGCGGCCCCGCTCCCGGCGGG